>ONYV01000032.1 GCA_900322105.1 uncultured Eubacteriales bacterium
TAGAATAGGAAAGAACAGGAGGGAGTATGGATGAGAAAAGGGTTGAAAGCGCTGACGGCACTGACAGCGGTGATGGCGGCGCTGTTTTCGGCTGAGATCATAACGGCGGCGCCTATTGAAGCGGAATGTCAGATGAAACAGATCTCTGTGTATCGAAAAAGCATGACGGAAACGGAAACCGTTGAATGCGCATTTTTCAGCGACTTGCCTGAGATCCCTTATATCCCTGTGGAGCGGTTCTATGAAACATTTCTGGACGGGAAAATGACGGTCGAAAAACAGGGCAGTACCTACATCTATACAGAACAGACTCACGGTACAAAAGCCTTTGCGGATGCCGAAAGTGACAGCTTCACCGCAGAAGATCTGGCGGATTTTATTTCAACTCCTGTTTTTAAGATGAAAGACAAGGGAATGGTGATGTCCGGTCCTGACAGGATCGTCAAAATAAATGACGTCAGCTACAGCGCTCCGTCACAGCCAACGTCCATTGACTTTTCCGATTACAGCATTGACCTTCGGGAAGTGGACGGTGTGCTGTACTTTCCGTTTGCGACAGTGAGCGACCTTTTCAGCAATGCGGATGTCATTACAGCATACTATGATCAGGACAAGATCTATTATGTCGCCATGTATGAAGAGATCAACGGCGGCAATGCCAGAACGGATCGGATCGACCATGTTTCGTTTCTGAACAGCAAAAGCAGGTCGGCAGCACTTTCCGAGTTTAATTATCATGAGCTTTGCTTTGCCGTTGACACCTTTTACGGCTTTCCCTGCAGTTACAGCGACTTTTCGGACTACCTTGCCGCACACGGGCTGGACGAGGCGATCGGACAGTTCGACCCTGATACAAAGACGCTTCTTCTTTCACAAAACAACAGCGAATACCTTGCGGGTCTTTACCGTCTGTTTGGTATCTTGCTGGGCGATGCAGGACATACGGGCGTTGATCTCAGTGACGTGTTTAATAATCCGAATTACGTTAAAAATATCGACAACAGCTTCTGGTATGAAAGTCACATCAATCAAGAGGGCGACGGCTATTATCAGCGCAAGCTCCGTCAGATGCAGGAAACCGTTCAAACCCTTGCGCAGCTCAGATATGATACATTGGGCAGCGCAGGCTATTATTCAGAGGGTGACACGGCGATGATCTGCTTTGATTCTTTCTATGTGGACTATGAGCAGTGGAAAACGTATTTTGACGGCACGGGCGATATGCCGCAGGATACAGTGGGGCAGATCTATCAGGCGATCACACGCGCAAAGTCGGACACGAATATCAAAAATTTTGTTTTTGACCTGACGCAGAACGGCGGCGGCGATACGGTCGCGCTGCAGGCAGTGATCGGTATGGTGACAGGAAAAAAAGACTACCACTTTTACAATACACTTGGTAAGCAGTATCTGACAGAGACCTTTGTCAGCGACCGCAATTTAGATGGCGTGATTGACAAATTAGATGATGCGCTCAATTACGGCGATCTGCGTTTTGGCGTTCTGACCAGCGGCTTTTCTTTTTCTTGCGCCAATATTATGGCGTCTGAAATGAAGGACAGCGGCTTTCCGCTGATCGGTGAACAAAGCGGCGGCGGTACGTGCGCCGTGGCGCTCAAGGCGACTGCGGACGGACTTACCTATCACATATCCACCTATCTGCAATACGTGAACCGTGATCTTCAGAAAATGGATGACGGTGTAGCAGCAGATATCAGCCTTGTCAGGGAAAGCGCATCTGCAAGAGAACGCTATGCCGATTTCTATGATCTGTCTGCCATCAGCGCAGCGATGAACCGATATTATCAGGAGCAGAAGGATGAAGACAGCAAAACTGTCAGCACGATTTCTGACAGCAGTATTGCTTCGGAAAGCAGTACAGATAAGACAAGCAAGGTGTTTCCTTCTTCGGAGATTCAGCATTCTGCGCAGCCGTCTGCTGTGGAAAGCAGGATAGGCAACAGCAGCAGTCTGTTGTCATTTTTCCCTGCGGCGGAGCATCGTATTCCCGATGCATCGGGAATGTCTGTGTGGCTGTGGATCGTGTTTGGTGTGGCATCAGCCGGTATGATCGCCGCCGCGGTAGTGGCGGTCACGAGAAAATAGAAAACAGAAGGGCAGGAACAAGGATGGATATCAGGATTGGTGATGTGCTGGAAATGAAAAAACCTCACCCCTGCAAAACACCTGAGAATAAAAAATTTGAGGTGCTGCGCATCGGGATCGATTTTCGCATCAGGTGTATGGGGTGCGGACATGAGATCATGCTGCCCCGTACAAAGGCGGAAAAAAACGTGCGAAGGGTGATCCGTCAGGATACGGAAGATCATACCGAAGCATGAGAACAGTCTTGCAGGAAACAGGCATAAGGAGAGTTTGTGATATGTTCGAGAAGGTTCAGGCGATCGAGGATCGTTATGAGGAGTTGGCAGAAAAGCTGTGCGACCCTGCGGTGACGGCGTCTGCTAAAAAGTATCAGGAAGTGATGAAGGAATATAAGGCGGTAGAGCCTGTCGCTTTGAAATACCGTGAATATAAAAACGCCGAGCAGGCGCTCAAAGACGCAAGGGAAATGCTGGAGGAAAACAAAAACGACAGTGAAATGCGTGAAATGATCGCAGAGGAAATTGCCGGACTGGAGGAAACCGTTCCGGTGATCGTTTCCGAACTGAAGATCCTGCTGCTGCCCAAAGACCCGAATGACGACAGGAACGTGATCGTAGAGATCAGAGGCGGCGCAGGCGGAGAAGAAGCGGCGCTGTTTGCGGCGGTGCTGTTTCGGATGTACAGTATGTATGCTGTCAAGAGAGGCTACGGAGTGGAAGTGCTGAATGCCAATGATACGGAGCTTGGCGGTTATAAAGAGATCAGCTTTATGCTGACAGGGCAGGGTGCCTATTCCCGGCTGAAATATGAAAGCGGTGTGCATCGTGTGCAGCGTGTTCCCGAAACGGAAACGCAGGGCAGGATACACACCTCGACAGTGACAGTCGCAGTGCTGCCCGAAGCAGAGGATGTGGAAGTGAATATTGATCCGAACGATCTGAAGATCGACACCTTCCGTTCCAGCGGCGCAGGCGGTCAGCATATCAACAAAACAGAATCAGCGATCCGCATTACGCACTTGCCGACAGGACTTGTCGTAGAGTGTCAGGACGAGAGAAGTCAGTACAAAAACAAAGACAAGGCGATGAAGGTGCTGCGTTCCCGTCTGTTGGAAGCCGAAAGAGAACGTCAGCACAGTGACGTTGCCAAACAGCGGCAAAGTCAGGTGGGAACAGGCGACCGCAGCGAACGAATCCGCACCTATAATTATCCGCAGGGACGTGTGACCGATCACCGTATCGGACTGACCCTGTATAAGATCGAGGAGATCCTCAACGGTAATATAGATGAGATCGTGGATGCGCTCATCACGGCTGACCGTGCAAAACAGCTTGCAGGCGGCGAAGAATGAGCAGAAAAGAAATATCATGAAACGCAGATTTCCGAATATTCTGCCAAAAGCACTGTCAGCGATGGACAGCAGACAGAAAATGATCGGCAGAAAACGGATCATCCGTTTTCAAAACAAACCGATTATCATTATATGAAACAGAGGTAGAAAAGATATGAAAAAAGAGATCTCGTATATGAAAGAAAAATTCGTGCCGCTGAAGATCACGCTGGCGATCTTGTCGCTGATCCTTGTGATCGTGCTGATCTCGACACTTGGCAATTATATAGCAAGCCACACGGAAGAGAACTTCAAAACCGTCACCGTCAATGATCTTGCGTATCAGCCTGAGGGTATATTGGTCGAAGGCGTGATCCGTGCGGAGGATGTCATTATGTACTATCCCGAAACAACGATCGATGGTACAGAGATCAACTGCATAGCAGTGATGACAGAGGACAAACGCATTACCGTTCTTTCGGGCAGCAGTCAGCAGCAGGACGGAATGTATTATGCAATGGACAGAATGAAAAACGGCGAGATATCTGAAATGCCTTTCAAGGGAAAGATCAGCAGTATGCCGAGTTCTGTGCTGGATGCTTTGAGACTCAATATGACGATGCAGAATATTGTCAGAAAATATAAGGTCGATGAAAGCAATCTGACAAAAAGGATCGTCCGTGAAACGGTGAATATGCAGGATAATCCGGTGTCTGTTGTGGTGGGAACGCTTATGGGTATTGCTATGCTGATCGTGCTGATCTATTTTCTGCTGCGAAAGACCGTGAATAATATCATCTACGGCGTGTTGATCCATAAAGGAATGATCGAACCGGACTTAAAGGTGCGCAAGGAAGATATCATCATAGAAAATGAGGGATACTATCAGGGTGACGGAAGCTCTGTGGGGTCGTTTGGCGCTGTTTCACAGGAAAATGACGATCTGGCGCAAGCATCGGGCGGCTATTTGTTTAACGCCCCTCAAAGCGAAGACAGCACACCTGTCGAAAAAATGCCGAAACCATCCGATCCGACTGCGTCAGGCAGTGAAGATATGGGATTCTATCAGGGCGGTCTGAATGAAGACGGCAACTTTTATGTCAATGCAGGCGACCCTGACACAAAGCCCCGTGACGAAAGCAATTACAGACGCTATTGATATTTTTGGGATAACCATCAGGAAAAAAGGATGAAGGAATATGAAAACATTGCTGTTACAGGAAGAACAGATCGAACAGGCTGCTGAGATCATCCGAAACGGCGGACTGGTAGCGATGCCGACAGAAACCGTCTATGGACTTGCGGCAGATGCCACAAACGGCAAAGCGGTGGCAAAGATCTTTCAGGCGAAGGGCAGACCGATGGACAATCCGCTGATCGTGCATATTTCGGAACTGTCGCAGGTCAGAGAACTTGTCAGGGAATTTCCCGAAAAGGCGCAGAAATTGGCGCAGGCCTTCTGGCCGGGACCGCTGACGATCATTTTGCCGAAATCGGACAAGATACCCGATGAAGTGAGCGCAGGACTGGATACGGTCGCAGTACGGTTTCCGTCACATCCGATCGCACGGAAGCTGATCTCTCTGTCTTCACCTTTGGCAGCGCCCTCTGCTAATCTTTCGGGAAGTCCCAGCCCGACAACACTGCGTCATGTGCAAAAGGATATGGACGGCAGGATCGATGCCATCTTAGACGGAGGCGAGTGCAGCGTGGGAGTGGAATCGACAGTCATCACGCTGGCGACTGAGAAACCAAGACTGCTGCGTCCGGGCGGGATCACGCTCGAACAGCTGCGCGCGGTGATCGGAGAGGTCTTGCTCGATGATGCGGTGCTGCATCCGCTGAAAAGCGGAGCGCAGGCATCCAGTCCGGGGATGAAATATAAGCACTATTCCCCGAAAGCAGATGTGATCCTGCTGAAAGGAACAGAGGATGCTTTTCTGCGTTTTGTGAATCAGAAAACGGACGGAAAAACGGCGGCACTGTGTTACAGAGAAGAAACGGAAAGGATACAGATCCCGTATCTGGTGCTGGGCGGAAAGGGCGACTATGAAACGCAGGCGAACCGTTTGTTTTCCGTTTTGAGAGAAGCGGACGAAAAAGGATATGAAACGGTGTATGCGCACTGCCCCGAAACAGAAGGCGTGGGACTGGCAGTGTATAACAGGATCATCAGAGCGGCAGGATTTGAGGTGATCGGGCTTGAAAAGTAAGGTCATCGGACTCACAGGACAGACGGGCGCAGGAAAGAGTACAGCGGCAAAAACAGCCGAAGAAATGGGATGCTATGTCATCAATGCCGATCTGGTGGCAAGAGAAGCGGTAGAAAAAGGCTCTGAGTGCCTGAAAAGACTTGCAGAACAATTTGGATGTGATATAATAGACAGTGACGGCAGCTGCAACAGACGGCTGCTTGCCAAAAGAGCGTTTTCTTCTGCGGAAAATACAGAAAAGCTGAATCAGATCACTCACCCCTGGATAATACGGCGCATTGACGAATATATTGAAGCATACCGTCAAAAAAACGGCGGCATGATCGTGCTGGATGCACCGCAGCTTTTTGAAAGCGGCGCAGACAGCCTGTGCAGCATGGTGATCGCCGTCACAGCGCCGCAGGACATTCGTCTTGACCGTATCATGCAAAGGGATCATCTGAGCCGTGAAGAAGCGCTGCTGCGGATCCGTGCGCAGCATGAGCAGCATTATTATATCGAAAGAGCGGACGCTGTGATCGACGGTTCTTTGCCTATGGAACAGGTGCGCCGCAGCATTGCAGATATTCTGCTGGAGATTTGCCGGAAAGAGGGATAGTATGAAAAAATTCAGAATCAAGGCTGTTGTGTGGCTTGCCGCAATATTGGTGCTGGTGGTAGGTTTTGCATTTTTTGCAAAGCATATCACACAGAAAATGCTGGATGACAGTTATCCGCTGAAATATGAAGCGGAGATCGATGCTGCCTCAAAGAAATATGATGTGGACAAAGCGCTCATCTATGGCGTTATCAAGACGGAAAGCAATTTCAACCCGAACGCAAAGTCAAGCGCGGGAGCAATCGGTCTGATGCAGATCGTTCCCGACACCTTTACATGGCTTCAGACATATTATAAAGAAGGGGAAGACGTTGCCTTTGAAGCACTGTATGATCCTGCGCTGAATATTGATTACGGGACAGAGCTTTTGTCGATCCTTTTGAAGAAATATGAAAATGAAGAAACGGCGATCTGCGCTTATAACGGCGGCGTGGGTCATGTTGACAGTTGGCTTTCCGATCCGCAGTATTCTGAAGACGGAAAGACCCTGAAAATTGTGCCGTTCCCCGAAACAGACAACTATCGCCGTCTTGTTGCGCAAAACAAGAGTATCTATAATAAACTGTACTTTCAGAAAAAGAGCGAAGGGTAAACTCTGAAACAGACGGTATCGTATTTTATATGCATATATGACAAACGAGTTGAAATATATAACCAAAAGAAAGAAGGAATTTATGATGTCAGAAGAAAAGAAAGAAAAGACCGAGACCGAACTTTTGAAAGAAAAGCTGTTGATGAAAAGGGAAAGCGGCGCAAAGACTCTCAGCGAAGAAGAGATCGCTAAGGCTGACGAATACTGCAAGGGATACACAGCTTTCCTTGACTGCGCCAAAACTGAGCGTGAAGCGGTGGCGTACAGCATCAAAGCCGCAAAGGAAGCAGGCTTTGAGGAATATGACTGCGAAAAGACCTATCAGGCAGGTGACAGAGTTTATGTCAATAACCGAAACAAGGCGCTGATGCTTTGCGTGATTGGTAAAAGCGGCACCAAAAACGGTGTCAGACTTGGCATTGCCCACATTGATTCTCCCAGACTTGACCTGAAACCGAATCCGCTGTATGACAGCAACGATTTGGCGTTTTTCAAGACGCATTATTACGGCGGCATCAAAAAATATCAGTGGCCGACCGTTCCGCTGGCGCTGCACGGTGTTGTTGCGCTCAAAGACGGCAGTACGGTGGATGTATATATCGGTGACGATGAAAACGACCCCTGCTTTGTCGTGACAGACCTGCTGCCGCATTTGGCGGTGGAGCAGATGTCGAAGGTGATGACAAAGGCGTTCACAGGCGAACAGCTGAATGTTCTGATCGGCAGCCGCCCGTTCAGAAAGGACGATGAGAGCGAATCCGTCAAGCTGAATATCATGAAGCTGCTGTATGACAAATACGGATTTACCGAAGCGGATTTCATGTCGGCGGATCTGACGATGGTGCCTGCAGGAAAAGCAAGGGATGTCGGCTTTGACAGGAGCATGATCGGCGCTTACGGCCATGACGATAAGGTCTGCGCTTATCCTGCGATGACAGCGGCATTTGACACAAAGCTGCCCGAAAGCACTGTTATTACGGTACTGACGGACAGGGAAGAGATCGGCTCTGACGGCGCAACAGGTATGAAGTCTGCTTATATGGCGGATTTTATCGCTGACCTTTGTCATTCGGACGGCACACAGCTGCGCCATGTTCTGGCAAAGAGTACGTGCCTGTCTGCGGATGTCAATGCAGCCTATGACCCGACTTATGCCTCTGCTTTTGAAGCAAATAATTCCTCATATATCAATAACGGCGCTGTCATTACAAAATATACTGGCAGCGGCGGAAAATATTCCACCTCGGATGCCTCAGCAGAATATATGGCAAAGGTCAGAAAGATCCTTGACGATGCCGGATGTGTCATTTCCACTCCTACATGCGGGCCTTGCTTAGGCGGTCATATGGGCGTTCTCGCAAAGGGCGAGAGGTGCGTTTCCACTACGAACAGGAACTTCGTGGGACGTATGGGTGATGTTGAATCAGAAGTAATCTTAAGCGGTGTTCCCGTTGCATGCGCATCGGCTGTCTTAGGCCGTGTCGGCACACCGGATGAGCTTTAATTCAGGGAGGTTGGTATGAAGGTCAGCGGTAAAGTTTTCAAATACGGCGACAACATAGATACTGATGTCATCATCCCTGCAAGA
>ONYV01000152.1 GCA_900322105.1 uncultured Eubacteriales bacterium
ATTGAAGACACAGACGGCGTTGTCTATGATTTCTCGATCAAAAACGAGGTGAATGAAGCCATCCATGCTTCCGAAGAGGCAATGGTGTTCTGTCAGAAGAACCATGTCCCCGAAAATACTGCCAATGCCGTTGGCGTGACGGTCGAAGAACTGTGCCACAACATCGCTACCTATGCGAAAACCGGCGCCAACAGCGCCGTAGACGTGTGTGTCCGTGTGTTCCCCGACAAAGTAAATATCCGCCTTCGGGACAACGGCGCAGAATTTGACCCGACAGACTATCTCGACAACAGCGGCAAGCGCATCACAGGACTGTCGCTTGTCAGAATGCTCAGCTCGTCCATTGAATATAACCGTGTGCTTGGCTTCAACGTCACAACCGTGACCGTTGCCTATTCTCAGGGTGGTGATGACCATTCGTAAGACCAAAGAAAAAACGCCTGCGGATGAGCTTGTATCAAAGCTCCTCCGCTCGGCGGAAATGCGCATCAATTTTGTCTACATGATGCTGATGATCGCCTTTGCCTGCTCGCTGCTGATCTATGTTCTCTGCAACCTGTGGGACGACACCCGATTTTTCCTCGGCGCAGGAGCGGGAGGCGCTCTTCTGGTCGGCATCATCCTCAATGCTGTGTTCTATAAAAAATGTTACCCTTGGATCAAGTATATGAACACCCTTGTGATGACGGTCTTCGTGTTCTATCTCTGCACCTTTTCCGACCTGATCTCGATCCTGTTTATTTTGATCCCGCTGCTCAACAGCTTTTACCTGCGACCCCGTCTGACAGTCATTTCAGGCGCGATCTGTATGTTCATGACTTATATCGGCATCATCCTCATGCGTTATGTCGAATATCAGGGAAACGGCACATTCACCATCAACCTTTACAATTTAGCGCTCACGGGATTCAACTATACCGATGCATACATTATCGATCAGGTACGGACATACAGCTTTCTGCTCATCATATCGGCGTCATTGGTCATCGTTTCGGTGTACCTGTCCGTCAGCAGCAGGAAATTCAACATCCGTCAGGCAGAGCTGATGCACAAAAATCTGACTGCCGACATGGAACTGAATGTGGCAAGGAACATTCAGGAGGGCATCCTCTCAAAAGACTTCCCCGACAACGATTCCTACGCCGTCTATGCCGACATGACAACCGCAACAGAAGTCGGCGGCGACTTTTATGACTACTTTCTGATCGATGAAACACATCTGGCGATCGTGATCGGAGATGTGTCGGGTCACGGCGTGGCGGCTGCCATGTTCATGACCCTTGCCAAGACACTTATCAAGGTCTATGCCCAGTCGTCACACTCCACCGACAAGGCGTTTGAATATACCAACCGCTACCTGCTTCAGTCAAATCCCGAAAAGATGTTCGTCACCGCATGGATGGGACTGCTTGACCTGCAAAGCGGCGTGCTGTCCTACACAAACGCAGGACACAATCCGCCTGTCGTGCTGAAAAAAGGCAGCTCACCCGAATTTCTGCGATCAAAACCGAATTTTGTCCTCGGACGCAGAAAACGTGTGCGCTTTCTCGAAGAACGGATGGTGCTTTCCGCAGGAGATAAGCTGCTGCTGTATACAGACGGCGTAACGGAAGCACAAAACAGCGTGAATGAAATGTTCGGTGAAGAAAGGCTGATCGGCGTGATCGAACAAACGAAAGAAAAAAGTCAAAAAGAGATCGTCGAAGCGGTGCGCGGCGCTGTCAATGATTTTGAACACGGCAGCAGCCACTATGATGACGCTACCCTCCTTGCCCTGTCCTATCGTGACACGCTGCAAGTCACACCGCCGCACAGCAAGACTTTTTTCCTCTCAAAAGACACTTTCGACGCTGTGACAGATCATATCGTCAGCGAGTGCACCCTCTGCGGATGTGATGATGCCGCTGTCAGCGAGATCACCATCGCCGTATCCGAGATCCTTGCCAACATCGACTCCTATGCCTATGAAAACGGCGGCGAAGTGGAGATCCTGACAAAGTGCAGGGACAAACGGATGTCGATCACTTTCAAGGATAACGGCAAACCGTTCAATCCTCTGCTCGTGCAGGAGCCTGACGTTGCAAAACCCCTGAGCAAGCGCCGTCCGGGCGGTCTGGGCATTTTCATCGTCCGAAAGCTCATGACAGAAACTTCCTATGTCTACACCAACGGTCAGAACGTTCTGACGATCGAAAAGGATTTTTAAGGCTCCCCTCAGCAGACACTTTGATGCACATCAAAGCAAGCATTCAGCCGCAGGTCTGCTGACTCATACAAAAATCCCCCGACATTTCCGAATGCCGCAGGGAAACCACCAAACCGTACCCGCAAAAAGGATGATACTATGACACATACAAAGCTCATCATCACAGGCGACCTTTTCCCCATGCCCTGCAACTATGGCGCTTTTTCATCGGGCGATATCCAAACGCTCTTTGGAAAAAAGCTGTGTGAACTGTTTGCAGAGGCTGACTTTCGCATCTGTAACTTTGAGGGCTGCTTTACCGACAACGATACGCCGATCGAAAAAGCAGGTCCGAACATCAAAGCGCCCATAAGCACCCTCGCCGCCATCAAAAAGCTCGGCATCGACTATGCGACCCTCGGCAATACCCATTCTATGGACTACGGCACACAAGGGTTTTCCGATACCTGCCGAGCGCTGGACGAAAACGGCATCGGATGGTTCGGATGGGGCAAAAATGCAGCGTCTGTCAGAAACAGCGTAACGTTCACCCATCAAAGCAGAAAGATTACGCTCTACAACACGACCGAGCAGTTTGAAAACAAGCCGACCCCCGACCGTGCAGGCGTGAATCTCTATGATGAATACAGGGTCTGCGAGGAAGTAAAGGCGCTGAAACAAAACTGTGATATGCTGATCGTGCTGTATCACGGCGGCATTGAAAACTCTCATTATCACAGCGATATCATGCGCACACGCTTCCACCGCATGGCAGACAGCGGCGCAGATGTCGTGATCTCCCAGCACACCCACGCTGTCGGATCACAGGAATATTATAAAAACGCCTATCTGCTCTACGGACAAGGCAATTTCTGCTTTCATTTCCGAAAGGATGTCACACCGCTTTTGGCGGAGGGTCTGGTGCTGGAGCTGGACATCACCGACAACGGTTTCACAGCAAGTCCGCACCGCATCCTGCGCACAGAGCTGGGATGTGCCTATGACGAAAAGCAGGAACTAAGCGCCTTTTACGAGCGCAGCAGGATGAACGAAATGCTCATCAGCGGCGACAAGGCGGCATCATGCGCTTTCAACAAAGCGTATGACAGCGACATACAGCAATGGGCAAGGCTGTTTTTCTATGCATTCCGCGGAAAGAACCCTGCGGATGACGAATGCAAAAAAACGCTTGACGAAAACGAGTATGTGCATTATCTCAAACGCTCATACACTAAGCAGCAGATACTTGCCATGCAGATGTTTTTGCGCAATGAAGAGTTCCACGAGATCGGCAGCCGCCTGATCGAAAATTTACTGAAAGAATATGAAACGGAGGATCTATCAAAATGAACATCAATGTATTACAGGAAAACGGCGCAGCAGTTCTTGCGCCCGAAGGAAAGATCGACCACGTAACGGTATCGGAATTTGAGAGCAAAGCAAACGAACTTGCCAAAGAAAACGATTCCCTCATTCTCGACATGGCAGGTGTGGAGTATGTCAGCTCCGCCGCCCTCAGAGCCATCCTCAACATCAACGACACTATGGAAGAAAAGGGCGGCTTAGTCCTGAGAAACGTCAACCAAAAAGTCATGGAGATCTTCCGCATCACCGGCTTCTCCGACTACCTCATTATTAAATAGCGGCGGCGGCAAGCTGCCGCTCCCGATTCGCTGACGTTCGCATACGCTCACTCTGTCTATTTGAGTTGTACATTCAGTTCCGCAATAAGACGGTGCGGCATCCCGCGGGGATGCATTCTTCGCATCGCCGCCGCAAGCCGAAAGGCTTGCTTTGGGCTAACTTTCTTTTGGAATCA
>ONYV01000029.1 GCA_900322105.1 uncultured Eubacteriales bacterium
CAGTACGATCCCCTTTGAAAACTCCTCTAACCTGACACGAACAATACAGCCTTTGAATTTCGTGTGAAGACCGTTTACGGTAAATTCTTCCTCATAGATATAGATACTCTCCTGCTCATCCTGCCGCAGGATGCCCTGCTCCATCCACTGCTTCAAGGTTTCGCCTGCTGTCTGATATGGGTTTTCCCCTTTGGGAAGCTCCAGACGGATGATGTTGCAGGGATTTTTAGCAAGATACCCTTTTCTCTGTTCGTCACTGATGATATCATAGGGCGGACAAACAAGCTGCCCGATCTCTCCTGCTTTCTCCGTATTGAACCGCAATGCTCTGAATGGTCTGATCTCTGCCATTGTCATTTCTCCTTTTTCTGATTTCTTTGGGAATGTATTATTATTTTATCCTCAGAACGGAGTTGTGTCAATGCTTTTTCAGAATTAGAACTCAATATTCTGCTGTACTGTTATGATAGCATAGTCTATATGAGAAAAAAGTTGAAATATGCGTAAAAAATCGGCTCTCTTTTTTATAAGAAAGCCGAGAGATATCAGACTTCCTCAGAAACTTCCGAAGAAGTCTATTATTGTTTCATTGCCGCTTCCAGAGCCAGCGCCAACTGATCGGGACATGATGTTCCGCGAAAACCGCATTGGATATTTTTGCACTTTTTGATAACATCCTCCGCTTTCATTCCCTCCGCTAATGCAGCAACACCCTGTGTATTGCCCATACATCCGCCGTTGAATCTGATATTGGTAACGATCCCGTCCGTCAGATCAAACTCAATGGAACGGGAGCAGGTGTTTTTCGTTTTATATGTGTGTTTCAAAAGAATCCCTCCTACTTGTAAAAAAACCGATGTCAAAAACTTGACATCGGTTCATAAACTACGATCAATCGCTGGTGTAAGGCATCAATGCGAGATATCTTGCACGCTTGATAGCAACTGTCAGATCTCTCTGGTGACGAGCGCAGGTGCCTGTCACTCTGCGAGGCAGGATCTTTGCTCTCTCAGAAACAAAGCGGCGAAGTCTTGAGATATCCTTATAGTCAATAACCTCAACCTTATCTACGCAAAAAGCACAAACCTTTTTGCGGCTTTTACGACCGCCTCTGCGGTTATCTCTTTCAGGTCTTTCAGCCATTTTTATTATCCTCCTTTATCGTGGTATCAGAAAGGCAGATCCTCATCATCCGTCATCTCGAAAAAGTCTCCTGACTGACCGCTGGTATAAGACGGTTCAGGTGCAGGTCTTTCCTGACGCTGACTGGTCTGCGAAGGGTTGCTGCGCATTTCGCCGCTGCCCGAAGCATCGTTTTTGGAATCGACAAAGTAGACATTATTGACGACTACATCTGTTGTGTAGCGTTTGTTGCCGTCTTTGTCCGTATAAGAGCCTGTACGGATCTCTCCGACCAGCGCAATACGTCTTCCTTTTGAGAAATACTTGGAAATCAACTCAGCTCTTTTATCCCATGCGACGCAGGAAATAAAATCCGCCTGACGTTCCTCTCCCTGTTTTACGAAGTTACGGTCTACAGCGACTGTGAATCTTACCATTGCCATTCCCGACTGCGTATGTCTCAGCTCGGGATCAGCAGTCAGTCTGCCGATCAAAGATACGTTATTCATACGTCACGCCTCCTCAATCATGCTTCCTTTTTGATGATCATTGAACGGAGCACGCCGTCAGTAATCTTGGTGATTCTGTCAAGCTCTGCCGGGAACACAGCATCTGATTTGAAGTTGAAGAGCACATAGTAAGCGTCTGTTTCCTTGTTGATCGGGTATGCGAGTCTTCTCTTGCCCCATTCGTCAACACTTTCCATGGCTGCGTGCTTTTCGATCAGACTTGTGAACTTCTTAACAGTTTCAGCAACAGCTTCTTCTCCACGCTTGAGAGAAATAACGATAACTGCTTCATAAGAATTGATAACTGCCATTTTGGTTAACCTCCTTCCGGACTATGACCCCTTGTGTGGGGTAAGGATTTATCGTTGCGCCCATGCACAACACATTGATTATATCATCAGACAATCGGCTTGTCAAGCATTTTTGGGGATTTTCTTCCGCCTTTCAGGAAACAGGATCGAATGGCGGATCCTGCAAAAAGCGGATCGCTTCTTTCATATCCTTTGCTTTGAAAACACCTGTACCCGATACGCAGATATCTGCGCCTGCGGCAGCGGCGGCTCCAACGGTTTTTTCGGAGATGCCGCCGTCAACTTCTATGAGAACATCGAGTTCCCGTTTTTTGCATTCGTTTTTGAGCGCTGTTACTTTCGGCATCATATCCGCCATAAAGGATTGTCCGCCAAAACCCGGCTCTACCGTCATCACAAGCACCATATAGAGTTGGTCAAGATACGGAAAGACGGCTTCCACAGGTGTTTTGGGTTTGATGACAAGTCCTGCTTTGATGCCTTTTTGACGGATCTTTTCGATCGTTGCCAAAGGATCCGATCTTGCTTCAATGTGGAAAGTAATGATGTCTGCGCCTGCATTGGCAAACGCATCAATGTAATCGAGCGGATCGTCGATCATCAGATGTACGTCAAAGGGCAGCTTTGTGAATGGTCTGACAGCCGACACGATACCCGGTCCGATCGTGATATTCGGAACAAAATGTCCGTCCATCACGTCAAGATGGATCAGATCGGCTCCTGCCTGATCGACACGTACCACCTCTTCTCCCATTTTGGCAAAATCGCAGGATAATAACGAAGGTGCAACTTTCATTTTTATCGTTCCTTTCTTTGGAATTACAAAACTGCATGACTCCGCTGTTCGGAGTATCAAAACGTCTTTGCTTATCTCTTGATAAGCGAAACGATAACGGAACTGAGCAGCCAGAAGCCTGTGAAAAGCAGCATTTCAAGACAGCCTAATTTTTCAAATCCGCCCACAAAGGACATCATGGTCACGATCATCAGTCCCGAACCGACGGAAAGCCACTGGAAGATATTGGAGAGTGTAACGCTCAGCTTCATTTTCAGGCATCCCGCGACCGCCTTGGCAAAGGATGAGATATTGCCTCTGGTGACAAGATACGCTCTGGAGCGCTCTTCCGTTCCGTTCATCGCATCATGACAGATATTGCCAAGTCCTGTGGGAAGGATCGTGATGCAGCGATGGAACAAGCCGAAGCGTTCCGCCGCTTTCTCTTTTGTGATGTTCGGGTCAACAGTGCGGATGATAAAGCTGACGCCGCTTTGCTCCAATGCACGAAGCTCATTTGCAACCTTTTTATTTGTTTTGTAGGACAGGATGAACATGGCGATCAGATCGCCGCCGACTGAGATATACAGCACATCTTCCCCACGCTTGTAATATTTTTCCTCGATCTCCGGATCGGGCGGTGTGATATTATGCGAAGACAGCAGACTGCGGTTTCCAATCAGCACACGCTGATCCTTGACCCAGCCAACGATCCCTTTTCCGTCTTCATAGGCAACGTTATCCACTCTCGGAAGATCATTTTTGCTGCATTGAACGATGGTCTCAAAAATATGTACCATTGTTCCGTTGACAGCATTCATGATCGCAGCGCCTGCCTGAAGCGCATCATTGAGCTTGCTCTGTTTGAAGGAACGCATACCGCTGAGCGTCACTGAGCCTTTCGGATATAGCTGGGAGGAATCGATCATGATAGCGTTTGTATCGCTGAACTGTCGGACAGTTTCATAGCTGGTGATCATTGCTCCGCTGCGAAGGGCAGATTTGCACAGACGGCGCAGAGGAATATTGATAGAGAGCAGCGCCATCATCGGCACACTCATAGCGGTCGTCAGCGCAAAGGATGAAATGCCGCCGATAAAGCTGCGGTTCATAACACCGTAAACGATACCGCATACCAGTGCAAAGGCGCTGGTGTAGGGCGCAAGTCTTGCCGCTGATTTTTCGCTCGGGTCGGGCGCATAGGACAGCTGCAGGAAATTGCTCATAAAGCGTGCTTTTCTGGTATAAGCGATCAAAGGCTTTCTGATCGGCAGCTCATGCGTCATTTTTTCGGCGTTCTGCTTATCGGTGAAGATCTTGCCCGCATATTTCGGATACGGCTTGACAAGAAAATTAAAGTTATAATGCGTTCTGGTGATAATCAGCAACTTTCCAATGGCATTGCACAATAATGCGAGCATGACGATAGGCGTATAGAGATACATCGTGCCGTCTACATACACGTCGGGTGTGAGCAAAGCAGTGACGGACTGCATGGCAGCCGCTGCGGATGCGATCGCTACTGCGGTATCGGAATTGCCTTTGAAACGTTTTAACGGCAGGATTCCGTTAACGATCGGATTTCTGGAAGCTATGATCGCCGTTGTCAGCAGCAGGAAGCTGATGATGGAAAACCAAAGCCAGCCGTTTCGGATATTGACACGGAACAGTTCTGTACACTGTCCGAGCAGTCCCAAAATGATCGATGCGACCGTTGTACACAGCAATATGATGACCCGTACAAACACAGACTGGAAATTTGTGGAAATCTCTGTTTTGATCGCCTCGGCATCCTTTTCTTCGTTATAGTCCTCGATCTGCGCCTTTGCTTCGTATTCTCTGGTTTTGAGATCATCGGGATCAAATGCGTCCTCACTGCTGAACAGCGAGCGAATCCATCCCTTTTTCCGCTGTTTCTTTTCTTTGGCGTTTTTTTGTTTATCAAAGCGTGAGGTACCCTTTTTTGAAAACGCTGACGGCGCTTTCCTGACGGGTCTTTCCGGGATCTCCTCGTACTGCTCCAAATCGATCAGCGGAATGTCTTTTTTCTTTTTCTCTTGCTTTACATCGTTTTTTTTCGCTGCGATTATGTCTTTTGAAGCCTGCTTATTCTTTTTCTTTTTGAAGATCACCCCTGAGGTTTGTTCAGACGCTTTTTTGACATTCTCTGACTTTGTTTTGGACAGGATATCTTCGGGTCTCAGTGTTTTTTCAGCCGCTGTTTTATTCCCTTCGCCGATACCCGTCAAACGGTTTCTATATTCTCTTGCCGCTTCATATTCGGCACGGAGCGTTCCTGTGAATTTACCTGCCATCACGATCATTGGCGGTGTTTTGCTGTAATGGTAGACGATCGCTGTGTTTTTGCCTTCCGTCAGATCTTTTTCTTCTTCCCTGCGGGATGTGCTGACCGCAGGTGCGTCATAGATCAGATTATCCGAGACATTTCTTTTTGGTTCATTTGATCCCGTGTGTTCCGAATGCGCAGATGCCTTTGTTTCCTCTTTCACACTAAACAGCTCGATAGGTTTCTTTTCGGTTTCAGGAGGAGTTTGCGGTTCGGTTTTCTTTATCAAGTCAGCTTTCACGGCAGCAGGCGTTTCCTTTGGGTGCTGTGCTGCTGCGTCAGATTCCTGCCGATCTGCTTGTTTCGTATTTTCGCTGTTATCCTGAACGGCTGCGGATATTTTGCCGTTTTCTGTTTCGGAACTGTCTGCGGTTTTGGTCACGGGCGGCTGTTCTGCTTTGTCCTGCACTGTTTCCGCAGTTTTTTCGACTGTAACTTCTGAGGAAGAAGCGTCTTTTTGTAATGGCAGCGACTGAACGGATGTCTCTGTTTTGTCTTCTTCTGCTGCTTCTGCTTTCACTTTCTGCTCGCCGCTGTCAAAAGATTCTTTGCTTGTGTTTTCTTCTGCGGCAGGAGCCGGAGAAAGCGGCTTATCTTCTTTTTTCTGCTCCGACAAAGCTGTTTTAGTTTCTGCTGTTTCGGAAGGAACACTTTCAACTGTCTGCTGTACACAAGCCGCTGCTTTTTCACTTTCCTTCATTTTCTGCTCTTTATCGTATTCTGCAAAGATATCAAACACAGGCAGTTCTTTACCAAGGCGCAATTCTGTCGGGAACTCGAATTTTTCTGATCTTGTCGGTTTGGAAGGTGGCGGCGCAGCAACAGGAGCAGTCGTTTTTTGTGCCGCTTTGGTCTGAGACGGCGCTGTATAGATCACATTACTGTATTCTGCTTTGGAATGTTCCTTTTCCTGCTCTGCTTTTGACTGAGCTGTGTTTGACCGCTGTTCGGCATCTTTCGTTTCTGTATGATGTTCGGGTGTTTGATCCAAAACAGCGCCGACATCCTGCTTTTGGATCTTGTCCGTGTTTTTGACGGTAAGGTCTGTTTCTGTATCATCACTGCTGACGATCAGAGCTTTCGGGGCTGTAAACTTGACCGTCTTTCCGATATCCTTCGCTGCCGTATCTGTCTGAGAGTACGGCTCGTTGTTTTTGGTTATCTTTTGGGACGGATCCTGTTCGGAAGTGTCTTCCACCGTTCGTGACGCTTTTTCTTCAATGGCAGTTTCAAAATTCTCGATATACAGGTTCTTGAAAAAGCCTTTCCTTTCTCCGGATTCAGCGGTCTGAGCCTTCGCTTCGGTCTCTTTCACTGCCGTATGAGCGTCCTGTTCTTCCTCGTCAAACAGGTCATCCTTAAAATCCTCTGCTTCGGGCTGCTGCTTCATGGATTCCAGCATTCTGCTCCATCCGCTTTTTACCCTGCTGAAAAAGCTCTTTCCCGATCTACTCTTTGGAGCAGCGGAGCGGCTCTCTTTGCCGTTCTCACGTGAAGAAGACTGTCCGTAATAAGCTGCGCCGGACACTCGCCGCTCGGTCTGCTCTGAAAATTCATCCATCTCAAAAGGCTCTTCTTCATGCTGCTGAATAAAGCGACCGATCGGTTCTTTTTCTTTCGTTTTCGGTTCTTCCTGCTCATCCGATAAGGTCTGTTCTGTCTGACGGAACAAGTTCTTGATCGTTGAAGATGATGTGGAGCTGTCAGGTTTGTTTTCGTTTGTCTTTGACATTTGCGATCAACCTCCGTTTACCCCTTTGATATCATGACGCTGCCGCATAATCTCATAGATCAAGATCCCTGCGGCAACAGACGCATTCAGGGAATTGATCCTGCCGAACATCGGAAGTGACAGTATCACGTCACATTTTTCTCTCACGAGTTTTCCGATGCCCTTTCCTTCCGATCCGATCACCAATGCGCAGGCGCCTTTCAGACTTTGTTCGCTGTAAACAGCGCCGTCCATATCTGCGCCGTATACCCAGCATCCTCTTTCCTTGAGTTCATCGAGAAGTGTTGGGATATTCGTAACTCTGGCAACAGGCATATATTCATAAGCGCCTGCAGAGGTTTTGCCGACAGTATAGCTGAGTCCTGCGGCACGCCGTTTGGGGATGATCACCCCATGAGCGCCTGCACATTCCGCAGTACGGATGATTGCGCCAAGATTATGCGCGTCCTCGATCTCATCTAAAACGATGATGAACGGCGGTTCGTTTCTGCTTTGCGCCAATGCAAAAATATCGTCCACAGAAGCATATTCCTTGATCGATGCCAGCGCAACGATCCCCTGATGAGATGCTCCGCCGCACATCATATCGAGTTTTCGGCGGTCTACTTCTTTGATCGGGATCTTTGCGGCTTTTGCTTTTGCTGCGATCACCTTCACAGAACCGTTCAGCTCGCCCTTAGCGATCAGAATACTGTCGATGCTCCTGCCGGAGCGCAGCGCTTCCGTGACAGGATTTCTCCCTGCGATAATATCGTTTCCTTTTTCAAATTGATCCTTCAATGTCATCTTCACCCTGTTCGGTCGATATATATTTCGTTACCGATCAGACAACCTTTTGCTGCCTGTCCGATTAACTCATTTATTATAGCATAAAACATTGTCAAAATGAAGGTATTTATAAAATTTTTCCAAAAAAGTTATATTCGCCGTTTCATAATACATCACCCGATCTGCACAGCAGCAAAAAAAATCTCCGTACCGAAAGCCGATACGGAGATGAGATATTGCAAAATGTCAGATGTATTAGTACATACCGCCCATAGAAGGATCTACAGCAGGAGCAGCCGCTGCCGGTTCTTTGATATCAGCAACGAGTGATTCTGTTGTCAGAACCATGCTGGCTACGGATGCAGCGTTCTGGAGTGCGGAACGTGTTACCTTGGTCGGGTCTACGATACCGTTGCTCATCATGTCAACATATTCCTCGGTCAATGCATTGAAGCCAAAGCCGACTTTACCTGCCGTCTGGATCTTATCAACAATCACAGAACCTTCCAGACCTGCATTGGCAGCGATCTGACGAACAGGCTCTTCCAGTGCCTTGAGAACGATCTTTGCACCTGTCTTTTCGTCACCGTCCAGAGAATCTACCAGAGCAGAAACAGCAGGAGCTGTATTGAGCAACGCTGTGCCGCCGCCTGCTACGATGCCTTCTTCAACAGCAGCCTTTGTAGCAGCAAGTGCGTCTTCGATGCGCAGCTTCTTCTCTTTCATTTCGACCTCGGTAGCAGCGCCGACCTTGATCACAGCAACACCGCCTGCGAGCTTAGCAAGACGCTCCTGGAGCTTTTCTCTGTCGAAATCAGAAGTAGATGCTTCGATCTGCGCACGAATTTGACCGACTCTGCCCTTGATCTCGTCCGCATTGCCTGCGCCGTCAACGATGATGGTGTTTTCCTTGTCGACCTTTACCTGACGAGCGCGTCCGAGCTGAGCGATGGTGGTATCTTTCAGTTCCAGACCAATCTCGGAAGAAATGACCTGACCGCCTGTGAGAACAGCGATATCACGCAGCATTTCTTTTCTTCTGTCGCCGAAACCGGGTGCTTTTACACCAACGCATACAAATGTACCGCGGAGTTTGTTGAGGATCAGTGTGGTGAGCGCTTCGCCTTCGATATCCTCAGCGATAATGACAAGCTTCTGACCTTCCTTTACGATCTCTTCAAGAAGA
>ONYV01000086.1 GCA_900322105.1 uncultured Eubacteriales bacterium
AGAATGCATCCCCGCGGGATGCCGCACCGTCTTATTGCGGAATAGAATGTACAACTCAAATAGACAGAGTGAGCGTATGCGAACGTCAGCGAATCGGGAGCGGCAGCTTGCCGCCGCCGGCTTTACATGGGGGAGAAAAGGTGGTATAATGAGGGGGAGATAGTTCAGGGATGGAGGGGTAGTGTGATGAAATGGATGGAGCATTTGAAAACGATCAACCATCATAAAAGATTGGTGATGGAAATGTGCTTTCGGCTGGGACTGTACCGTCAGGGACTGATGCATGACCTGACAAAATATCAGCCTGTGGAGTTTTTAGTGGGCGCAAGGTACTATCAGGGAAGCCGCAGCCCGAATGCGGCGGAAAGAGAAGAAACAGGTCTGAGCCTTGCGTGGCTGCACCATAAGGGCAGAAATAAACATCATCTTGAATACTGGATCGACTACAGCCTTGAAGAAGGGCATCAGATGACAGGAATGAGAATGCCGACAAAGTACGTGGTCGAGATGTTCTGCGACAGAGTGGCGGCGTGTAAAAATTACCGCGGAAACGCTTACACGGACGGCGATGCTTATGACTACTATCAGCGCTCAAAGGATCATTACCTGATCCATCCGCAGACTGCTGCGCTGCTGGAATTTCTGCTGAAAATGCTGAGAGATAACGGTGAAGAAAAAACTTTGCTCTATATCAAATACAGGATACTAAGAAAAAAATGACATACGATCGGGTCGGGTACTGCTTTTTTGAGAAATGACAGGACGTTCAAAATACGATGATGATCGTCCGATACCCGTCCGTTTTGTGTCACCATAAAAACCAACAATGAAAGGAAGTCGAAACAAAATGTCGAATGTCAAAAAACTGCTCATCACCTGCATTACCGCGCTCACGGCAGTCTTGCTGATCGCTGTCGGGTTCACAGTCAGCAATACGGTTTCCCAAAACAGCGCTTTTGCCGCTCAGTCTGCGCCTGTCAAGCTGACGCTGAGCAGCGGTTCTCTGGTGCTTGGCAAGGGAGAAAGCTATCAGCTCACGGCGAATGTCGGAAAAGATGACGCTGTCAGAAAATGGGTGTCGTCCGATACCTCTGTGCTGACGGTGAAAAACGGTCTGATACAAACGAAAAAAACAGGGGAAGCGACCGTCACTGTCCGCACCAATTCCAATCAGGCGGCGACTTGTCACGTTGTCGTGATGAAAGCGCCGAAAAGCTGCACGCTGAATGCAGATGATCTGCTCCTCGGCGTAGGAGAAAGTTTCCGTTTCTACTGCACCGTACCAAGCGGCACGGCTGCCTGTGTGAGAGATTATACGATCAGCAGCAAAAGCGTTCTGTCCTATGACAGAGGAACGATAAAGGCACTGAAAGCAGGTACGGCGACTGTCACCGTCAAACTCTACAACGGTGTAACGGCTTCCTGCAAGGTCACGGTCAAGGCTGCTCCGAAAAGTTGTACGCTGAGTGCAAAAGAACTTGTGATCGGCGCAGGAGAAAGTTACCGCTTCACCTGTAATGTGCCGAACAATACCGCTGCAAGGGTCAGGACTTACAGCGTTAAAGGCAACAGCATCCTTTCCCTTGACGGCAGCACCGTCAAAGGTTTGAAAGCAGGCACAACCACCGTCACTGTCAAACTTTTCAACGGCGTAACGGATACCTGCAAGGTCACGGTAAAGCCTGCGCCGAAAAGCTGTACGCTGAGCGCAAAACAGCTCACTCTCGGCGTAGGAGAAAGTTTCCGCTTCTCCTGCAATATCCCCTCAGGCACTGCGGCAAGGGTCAGAAATTATACAGTCGACAATCCGCACTTTCTCGACTGTGACGGCAAAGGTACAATCACAGGCCGCAAGCCCGGCACAACGACCGTCCGTGTCACGCTCTTTAACGGCGTGACCGATACCTGTAAAGTAACCGTCAGAAAAGCGCCCGATACGGCGACCCTGAGCGCTTCTTCCCTGACGCTCGGCATATCGGAAAGCTATCAGTTCAGCTGCACCATCCCCTCAGGCACTGCCGCAAGGGTGCGCACCTATCTCAGCAGTGACTATTCCGTTGTCAGCTGCAGCGCCACAGGAAAGATCACCGCTAAGAAAACAGGCTCCGCCGTCATTACCGTCAAGCTCTTCAACGGCGTAACCGCCACCTGCAAGGTAACAGTCAAAAATGCGCCGTCCTCGCTCAGCTTTGCAGTCAGCAGCCTCTGCCTTGTCCTCGGCGACAGTGTACAATTACAGCCTGTTCTGCCAAGCAACACCGCCTCTCACCACCGCACCTATTCCGTCAGCGACAGTTCCGTGATCTCCTGCACCCGCAGCGGAAAGATCACAGCGCTCGGTCAGGGTACGGCGAAAGTAACGCTCAGGCTCTATAACGGCGTTTCGGCTTCCTGTACGGTCGAAGTCACCGCCACAGCGCCGTCGATCAATGTTGAAGACGATCTCGCCGTTTTAGATATCGGAGAGACCTTCCGCATCAGACCGCTGACCGAAAGCGGCGCAGAATACCGCAGCATCACCTATGTTTCGGGCGACAAGACCGTTGCGACAGTAGACGCAAACGGCGTCATCCATGCCAAAGCGCCCGGCACAACAGACATCACCCTCAAAACTTCAAGCGGCAAAAAAGCAAGAGTCGCCGTCATCGTCTGGGGCAACAAAGATATCAAGGTATTCCCCGACGCCGATGCCGTGGATGCGCAGCTCGATCAGATCAAGCTCTCCGCTCCGATGAAGACCAACTGCTATGCGCTGGACTCCCTCGTTTCCGATCTTCTTTCACGCATCACCAACAGCCGCATGAGCATATCGCAAAAGGTTCGCGCCTGCTACGATTACTTAGCGCAGAACAACACCTACGGCTATGTCTACTCACCTGTCGATCTTCCCGGCATCTATGACTACGACAGCGACTATTTTATCGTCACACAAGCCTATTCCATCTTCAAAAATCATATCGGCACGTGTGAAGATTTTGCCTCCGCCTTTACGGTGCTGATGAGACGCATCGGCATTGAAGCAAATGTCGTCTACGGTCTGGTCGGCATGGCAGCAGGCGGAAAAGGCGATCACTACTGGACAGATATCCCTGTGATGGGTCGTCATTTAGTATTTGATACGCAGGTCGAAAACAACACCCTCGGTCCCGGAAATTATGTCAACCACTACTGGTACGGCATGGCGCCCGAATACAACTGGCGCTGCTATGAGTATCAGGAATTTATCCCTGTGATGGGCTTTGGCTATCACTGATCTTCATACAGGGTTCTGTCTGTTCTCTGACACCATTCCCTGAAAACGCAAGCGTCCTCTTCTTTTTGTGACCAAAGAAGAGGACGCTTGTATTTTGCTTATCCGACAAGAGAAGAAGTATTGACGTGTACGGGCTTTTCCGAGGGGTCGTCAGGGTGCATATAAACACTCTGCGCCAAGCCTACGCCCAGATACAGACAGGCAACGGACGTGCCGCCTGCGCTGAAAAACGGCAGAGTGATCCCCACGACAGGCAGCAGTCCCAGCACCATGCCAAGATTCACAAAGACCTGTGTGCCGATCAGCGCAAAACAGCCGATACAGATACTTTTCCCCAGCAGACTGTCCGCACTGTAAGCATTTTTCAGCAGTCGGATGAGCATCCACGCAAACAGCAGTATCACTGCAAGCCCTCCGACAAGCCCCGATTCCTCTCCTGCCGCTGTAAAGATAAAGTCGTTTTCCTGATACGGCACAATACCTGCTCCCGTTCTGCTGCCCTGAAACAGACCTTTGCCGAAGATACCGCCCGAAGCGACCGATATTTTTCCCTGATACTGCTGCCATCCGTAGGTTTTCAGCATAGAATCATCTGTACTGAACAGTGATACAAGGCGGTTTTTCTGATCGTCATTCATCACCCGAAGCCACACAAACGGTACGGCAGGTACGACACAAAGCGTCAGAATCATAAAGTACCGCAGCGGCACACCGCCTGCAAACATCATGGCAAGCGCCATACATCCGAAGATCAGCGCTGCGCCGTCATCTCCCTGCATATGTATCAGACCGATCGGTATCATAGCGTGAAGTGTGAGCGCCATAACCCCCGAAAACCGTTTCAGACGCTCTGTCTTTTCAAGATAGGAAAGGTGCTTTGAAAAAGTCAGGATAAAGCAGACTTTTGTGAGTTCAGAGGGCTGGAACGTCAAGCCCCACGGCAAACGAAGCCACCCGACATCATCCGTTCCGCTGACCCGTATTCCTGCAAAGAACACCGCAAACGTCAGCATCAGCGCAATTCCTGCCACCCATTTCCAGAGTCCTGCGATCTCACGGAAATCCGTCAGCGAGATCACAAACGCCGCGACCAGTCCCACCGCAGCGGCGATGACCTGCGTTTTCAGAAATCCGCTGCCGCCGTTTCGCTCCTGACTGGCAATCAGCAGACACCCGTAAACCGTCGCCGCTGTCGTCAGCAGCCAAAATACCCAATCGCTCTTTCTGATATTGGAAACGAGCGTATGAAAAAAAGCCTTCCACATCCAGAACCTGCCTCTTTTCGTTTTTCTGTTATCATATCATCCCGACACAACAAAAAATGCCGAAAAACAACGAACAACGGGAGATTCGTTTTGTCGGGGCAGTCACATGGAAAAAGCCTTTCCTAAACCGTCAAACTTGTGTTACCAAGTCACAATACATTCTCACAAAAAGCCGATGAACCCACGTCATCGGCTTTTTATGCAGTTCCGACAAAGCAGAAAACAGCGCTGTAAACATATCTCTTATATCAAGCGCTGCTGATCGTGCGGTATCGCTCCGACCTTCCGAAAGCCTTATGCCTTGTGATCGGAAATGAGTTTTTGTATCTCAGGAAACGGCGCAAGGCTGCGATAGAGAATGCCGTTCATATAGGCGATCGCTGTGCCGTAGTTTGTCATCGGCACACCCTCATCTTCGGCGCATTTCAAACGGTATTTCATCTCACGTTCGCCCAGCATACAACCGCCGCAGTGGATGATGAGCCGATACTGACGCAGATCCTCGGCAAATTCCGTTCCCGACGTCCAGACGAACTGCACATCCTTTCCCGTATATTTTCGGATGAGCTTCGGTATCTTGACCGTTCCGATATCATCACACTGACGGTGATGCGTACACCCTTCGGACATCAATATTTTGTCGCCGTCCTGAAGGGTATCCAGTGCGCCGCAGGATGCCGCCGCCTGCTTGAGGTTGCCTTTATAGTTTGCAAACAGGATGGAAAAGGACGTGAGCATGATATCCTGCGGCACCATCGGGCTGACGGCTGCAAATGCCTGACTGTCGGTAATGACCATTTTAGGCTTGCGTGAAAGTGTTTGCAGCGTCAGCGGCAGCTGTTCGGGCTGCGTGACCATACAGACGGCGTGAGCGTCGATGATATCACGGATCGCGCGCCCTTCAGGGTCCACCAGCATGGCGATCCCGTCCTCAAACAGGAAGTACTGTGCCTGGTCCAGATTCCGGGCAAGCCGTACCGTGACATCCTCTACTGTGGCAGTGCCCTCATAGACAGCCTCCGACAGGGACACGGTTCTGCGTATCGCGCTGGGGTGCTCACTCTCGAGGATCAGCACCGGAAAGCCTGCACGCCGAAGCGCCCAGATGGTGCCGGTTGCCAGGTCACCGCCGCCGCGGACGATCACCAGCTGATCCGTGATCATAAGAAATACCCCGGAAGCCCACGCTTCACATACTGTCCCTGATTCTCCAGGATCACCTTTCCGTCTTCTGCGATCTTCTGTCCTCTGAGATAGACTTCATCGATCGTTCCGGTCAGTTCCATCCCCTCAAGCGGTGCATAGTCGCATGCAGACACCTGTGTCTTTGCACTGACGACCTTGCTCTTGTTCG
>ONYV01000193.1 GCA_900322105.1 uncultured Eubacteriales bacterium
GTCTGATAGTCCTGCGCATTAAAGCCGTTATGCCTGCGGTATTCTTCACACAGCGCTCCCAATCTTTCCTTCATTGTTATCATATCTACTGACATTATCATTCCTCGATTCCTGTTTTTTCTGAAACACAGTTTCAAACGATACCAAGCCAATGTTTAGTTAGCTGCATCTTCCCCGACAGATCATACGAGCGTTTCGGTCGGGCAAACATACAGGAGTATGGATCATTAAAAATACTCATAGTTTATTGTATCTTTTTTTCGTCTCCCTGTCAACCGTCACAGACAATGAAATTTCTTTTCCTCGGGGAGCTGATACGCTTTGCAAAAGTCAGACTTATTTACATAAAACGGTTGAAAAAAGGGAGCTGCTGTTGTATAATCAAAATAGGTTCTTGTAACCTTATCCTGTCTGATATCAAGACCTGCTCATTTTTCGTCACGGAACGACACAGACAGACATTGTTTTCTTAATCGTTTGGAGGTGAGGCTTTTGGAAATGACTGTCAAAAGTAAATCATTGCGGCACGTATTGGGACGCTTTTTCGGAAACGCCGCAAACTTCCGCCTGATCCTGTTCATCACGCTGTTCTGCGATTTCCGATATCTGCTCTATCCTCTGTATATGACGCTGATCGGTCTGCTGACGGTCTGGTCGCTGGGACTGATGATACGGGAGATGTACTGTAAGCAACGCATCATGCGGGTGAAATTCCGCAGGATCATTTTTGTCTTTCTCATATTTGCCGCTTTCTCTGTTGTACTGCACAGCGAGATCAATCTCCTGCAAAACCTGCTGACCCTGCACTGGATCGCCGTCTGTTTTTTCCTCTTGTACGGTATCCATGCGGAA
The DNA here is from genome assembly GCA_900322105.1 of uncultured Eubacteriales bacterium. Taxonomy (GTDB): domain Bacteria; phylum Bacillota; class Clostridia; order Oscillospirales; family Acutalibacteraceae; genus UBA1213. The sequence goes on from ONYV01000193.1 coordinate 853, forward strand.
AAAAGCAACAACCGTGTACGCAAAGAAATGAAGCGGCTGTTTGATGTACTCATCGTCATGACAAACGTCATCATGCTTGCCGGACTGATCCTCTTTATGATCTTTCCGAAAGGCATCCGCCTGATGGGATATGATTTCTGTATCATCGAAGGACGCTTTGTCGGCATCATCCCCAATGCAAACGTCACCGCCTTCTATGCCGTGATGTCCATCATACTGTCTGTCCTTATGCTGAGGATCCGACGCGCTGACGACACCGCAGGGTATAAACGCAAATTCTGGTATATCGGCGGCATCGTCCTCAATTCCTTAGTGCTGATCCTGACAGACTCCAACGCTTCTGTCGTATTTCTGATCGTGTTCCTTTCGTTTCTGTTTTTCTACGAAATGTTCAAGGAATTCAACCGCAAAAAGCTCCACACCTTTATTTTCCGTTTAGCAGCAACCGCTCTTTCCGCCGTGATCGTCGTCACAAGCATTCTGTTCATCCGTGTCAACGTACAAAACGGCGTTTCGGCAGTGCTGGCTCCCAGAGAATCGGATATCGTTATCTCAACGGATCTGGACGCAAACAACGACAACATCCGGCTGGACAAAGCGGAGATCTCCAAAAAACCTGCGAATGCCGAAAAAGCCATTGGTCACCAAAACACCAATATCGACTCGGGCAGATTTGTCCTTTGGCGTCAGGCTCTCGGTCTGATCGAACTGTATCCCCTCTTTGGCATCGGCAAAGACAACATCACTGACTACGGCGTCAACTATCTTGGCGGCATCCGCTACACCGATCTTGCAGGCTATCATTATGTCGATTTCCATAACGGTCTGCTGACGATCGCTGTCAGCTTCGGCATTGTCGGGCTGAGCTTGTTCCTTGTCATGGCGCTGACCATCGCAAAATCTGTTCTGCGCTGTATCTTCCGTCACAAGATCCGCAGCCGCAGAGACGGCAATGCGCTGGTGATCCTTGCGGCATTCTGCGCAGGCTACTGCGTCTATTCCATGTTTGAGGCGGCGCTGTTTACCGATTATACCTACCGTGTCTGCATCTTCTGGCTGCTGCTCGGCTTTGCCATGAGCTATGTGATGAAGTACCATTGGCAGGGTCTTCATTCAAAGATCGACCCCCTGCCGCTGATGGACGACACCTCTGAATGGCACTACATCCGCAGCAAGATCAGATATTCCTATCAGAAGATCAGAGCGACCGCATCCTCCTCCAAGAATAAAGTAACTTCTGCGATCAAAAAACCGCGAAAGGACGAACTTCCCGAAACACCAAAAGACACCGTATCTGTCGAAGATGATACCAAAGCCTCCGACAAGCCGCTGTCAGAAAAAGATAACGAGACACCCGATGAAAATCAAGCAAAAAACAACCTGTCCGAAAAAGACAGCCATACACCCGATGAACATCCGACCGCAGACGCTGAACCGACCAAGAAGAACAGCAAAAAGCGCCGCAAAAGAGACAAGTAAGACGGTGCTTCGGAAGTTTCCGAGGAAGTCTGATAAACAAACGCCGATGAATGAACACTCACTCATCGGCGTTTGTATTTGTTTTGTCATGATTGTTTCAGCGTCCGTCCCATTCAGGACAATGCCACCGTCACGATAAAGCCGCTGTCATTATCGCCCGATACCGTATATTCAAGCGCATCCGGCACAGGCAGCGTCGTTTCATCATACTGCGAAGACGGAACATAGAACAGCGCATAGTCCCCTTCTATGGTGCTGACTTTCAAAGGATCGCTTGCATCTGTTTTATGCAGAAGGTCAAGATACTCTTCCAGCGTCAGATCATTCTGCGCCATATAATAAGCGGAAGGCGTTCCGACATAGCGGAAATGCCACGACTCATAGCTGTATCCCGTAATATCCTCTTTGCCCTCGGGATAACGGACGATAAATCCGTATTGATAACAATTATCGTTGATCCACGAATAGGGCTCTACATTTTCATAGCGGATACCGCCCTCTCCCGGCACATTCAGCGTCAGATCAAACACCAGCCCTGTCTGATGCTCACTGTAACCGGGCGGCGCCACTAACCTTTCCGCTTCTTCCTCACCGACTTCTTCGATCTCTTCATCAAAAAGCTCCGCCTGCATTTCCATACTGCGGAAACCGCAGGCGACCATAATATCTGTCGGTCCGTTCAGATCATAGAAATCGGACATCATGCGTTCAAAATACGGCACGACTTTTTCATCCAGCGTGACACTGCCGTCCGTGATATCGTATTTTCGGTTCGGACTGTCCAGCAGGGAAACCAAATGCTCTCCGTTATATCGGCAGCTATGATCCTTATTGACCAATATCAGATCACCGTGATACGTTTCTACATTATCCACACTGACACGTTTCATTTCCCCGAAGTAGTCAGGATAATCTACCGACACTTCAGGCTCGGAAGGCGCATGACTTTCTTTTGAGCTCTCTTTGGAATCTTCTTTAGAGTTTTCTTTCCGATCGGAGCTTTCCGAACTTTCAGACGGCTCTGAG
>ONYV01000190.1 GCA_900322105.1 uncultured Eubacteriales bacterium
AGCAACAGTTCTGTAGATGTAAGCCCAAAGCAGGCTTTTATAGCCTGCGACGGCGAAATAGAGGTATGACACCGCTGATTCCCTGAATCGGGAGCGGCAGCTTGCCGCCGCAGGCTCTGCGCCGCCGCTTGACATTTTGGGGTAAAAAATTATAATAGTATGTGGTAGAGTGATGGTGTAGAGTGATGGCAGGGGGTGTTAGGATATGAGAGTGATAACGGGAACGGCAAGAGGAAGAAAACTGGTGACAGTTGCAGGAAATGAAGTGCGTCCGACAACCGATAATGTCAAAGAATCGGTTTTCAGCATCATACAATTCGGGATAGAGGGCAGACGATTTTTAGACGCTTTTGCAGGCAGCGGACAAATGGGCGTGGAAGCCCTCAGCCGCGGCGCAGAAAGCGCTGTGTTTCTGGATAACAGCCGCCGCTCACTGGATGCGGTCAGGAAAAATCTTTTGCAGACAGGACTTCAGGAGAGAGCAGAGGTGATCTGCGCCGATACGGTATTGTATCTGCGCTCGTGCAAAAAAACCTTCGATATCGCATATCTCGATCCGCCGTATCAGCAGGGACTGCTGCAAAAAACACTGCCGCTGCTGCCTGCGGTGATGAGCAAAAGCGGCGTGATCGTCTGTGAACATCCGACAGAAGAACAACTGCCGCAGGAGATCGGCTCGTTTGCGCTGAAAAAAAACTATAAATACGGCAAGATCATGATCTCCGTGTATTCAAGCAAGGAAGTGGAAGGCTTATGACAACAGCGATCTATCCGGGCAGCTTTGACCCTGTGACGGTCGGGCATCTGGACATCATCAGACGCGCCGCAAAACTTTTCGATAAAGTGATCGTGGCGGTGCTGGTCAATATGGAAAAAGAACCGTGGTTTACCATCGAAGAACGTATGCGCCTGCTCGAAAAAGCAACGGCGGGCATCTCTAACATAGAGATCGCAGGCTTTGAGGGACTTTTGGTGGATTTCGCCGCACAGCGCAGCGCATCCGCTATCGTCAAAGGACTGCGTGCGGTGTCAGACTTTGAATATGAATTTCAGATGGCGCTGACGAACCGAAAGCTCGATGACAGTATCGAAACCGTCTTTTTGACAAGCAATGCGGAAAATATGTTTCTCAGTTCCAGCATTGTCAAGCAGGTGGGACTGCTCGGCGGTGATATCTCAACGTTTGTACCCGAGGAGATCAAAGAAGATATTTTATTGAGGATCAAACAAAGGAGTCGACAGAAATGAAATTGGAAATGCTGATAGACGAACTTCAGGAAATTGTGGACAGCGCCGTGAAAATGCCGTTTTCGGGCGGTAAAAAAGTGGTGAACGCAGAACGGATACAAGAGATCGTGGAAGAGATACGCACCAATATGCCGCAGGAGATCAGACAGTCCAAAAGCATCGTGGCGGACAGAAGCAACATTATCGCAAAGGCAAAGCAGGAAGCGGAAACGGTCGTACTTCAGGCGGAGGAAAGAGCAAAGGCGATGGTAGAGCGCAGCGAGATCACCCGTCAGGCGCAGATCAGAGCCAATGAAACGATCGCAAAAGCGAATGAAGAAGCCGCTCAGATCAAACAAGCCGCCAACCGCTATATCGACAGCGTGATGAAAAAAGCGGATGATGAACTGTCACTGACGCTGGCAGGGCTGAGAAAGACTCGTCATAACCTCAAGTCATACCAGAACAAAGGCGCGAAGCCCACAGGAAAAACAAACGGCAGCAAACGCAATGCCGACGGAACGGATGAATCATGATAAAGGCATCCTTTTGAAAGAATAGAAGTAAAACGTTGGGAAAGAAATATCGTTGACGCTGCGGCTTGTGATGGAAAGACCAAAGCGGCGGCAGGGCATTTCTGCGTACTGATGCAGAAGCGGACAGTGCAGTTATGGTGTGGTGGGGGTTGCATGAAAAAGATAGTATCAAATTTGCTCTATGTATTATTTTTCGGATTTGCGCTGATGCTGGTGATCGCCTGCATTTTGCTGATCGTGAACATTTCAGGTGACGGAGAAAAAAGCTACCACGATATTGAAGCGGTACAGATCAGCGAGGGCGGCGAGGATGAAGCCGAATATAACAGAATCCGTTCACAGGAAAAAGCAATGCTGGAGCGGAAAAGCCTGTCCTCTGCGTACCTTGACAAAGGCTATAAGGCGCTTGACGATGAAAAAAAGGAATATCTCTACCGTCAGCTCTCCGACAGTGTTTACAGTATTTCCGAAGCGACCGATCAGAATAACAGATACCGCTTGTCACGTATTCGTGTAAAGGACAAAAAACTGTCGGAATTTGACATCAGAGAAGTTGTGAACGCCTTTGTGATGGACAATCCTGAAATATTCTGGATCGAGAATCTGTTTGGATATGCATATTCCGATCAGGACACGATCGTGGAGTTCTATTCTGTGCTTTCGGCGCAGGAATGCGAAGCAAAAATACGTCAGCTGTCGCAGAAGGTCACGGATATCTTGTCAACGGTTGACGAGAATATGACGGAATATCAGAAAGAAAAACAGATACATGACGCTTTGCTGCGTAACTGTACCTACAAAACAGGTGTCAGCAGTTCTGCGGACGGCTGGCAGTATTTCACCGTTTACGGCGCATTGGCAGAGGGAGAAGCGGTTTGTGAAGGCTATGCCAAAGCCATGCAGATGCTCCTGTCTGCGTCGGGGATTCCCTGCGGTATGATACGCGGCGACGCAGAAGGCGTAGCGCATATCTGGAACGTGATCGAGCTGGGCGGAGAATGGTATCATACCGACCCTACATGGGACGATAACGACAGCGAGGGCAATATCAGCTATGAATATTTTAACCTGACTACCGAAGCGATCACCAAGAATCATACGATTTGTGATGACGTTCAGACCCTGCTCAGTCAGCAGAAAAGTACGGAGATCGATCCGCTTGTCAAATATAATTTCTATGTGCCGATCTGTACCAAAAAGGATATGAACTATTACTATGTGGAAGGCGTCATGGTCGAGAAATGTGACGGCAGCGCCGATGAACAGCTCATTCAGGCGATCATCGACAAAGCAAAGCGCCATGAAACTTATATCCCTGTGAGGTTTGGCAGCAGCATGACCTTTACGGATTATGTCAACAAACTGTTTTATGAAGCGCCTTATGAGTTTTATTACTGTCTTGAAACTGCCAATGAAAAGCTCAGTGACAAGGATAAGCTCGATCTGGGCAGTGTATCGATCCTCAAAAATGAACAGAATATGACGATCCGTGTGCGCATTCAGTACAAGCCTGCGGCGGCAAGCTGACGGCGCAGGCGCAGAGCCTGCGCTCCCTTGTGGGGAATCACTGGTATTCTCTCTACGCACCGCCGTCGCAGGCTATAAAAGCCTGCTTTGGGCTTACATCTACAGAAC
>ONYV01000012.1 GCA_900322105.1 uncultured Eubacteriales bacterium
AAATATGATACAGTGATAGAAATGACTTCACAAGGAGGATCCCCCATGAACACCTTCCATTTTTTTGCCATTATGTCCAGAATGAAATACATCAGCCGCTGGTCGCTGATGAATAACACACGACAGGAAAACATCAGCGAACACAGCCTGAATGTTGCGATGATCGCTCATGCTTTAGTGTTGATCTCCAACAAACGCTTCGGCGCTCAGCTCGATGCGGAACACGCCGCAGTGATCGCTATGTTCCACGACTGCACCGAGATCATCACAGGCGACTTGCCGACCCCTGTCAAATATGCCAGCAAGACACTTCGCAGCGCTTACAAAGACATCGAGGAAGAAGCCGCCGCGCAGCTTCTCAACACTCTTCCCGACGATCTGAAAGAAGACTACAAAGAACTGCTCATCCCGAAAGAGGAAGACCCCCGTCTGCTGCGTCTTGTCAAAGCTGCCGACAGGATCTCTGCGCTGATCAAGTGCATCGAAGAGGAACAGATGGGAAACCGTGAATTCAGCCGCGCCAAGTGCGAGATCCTCACTTCTATTCAAAAAATGAACTCACCTGAAGCGGAAGTTTTCCTTACGGATTTTCTGCCGTCCTTTTCCCTGTCACTTGACGAACAGAATTTCACCCTGTGATCTGTTTCCGAGCTGCTTCCATTTTACAAAGCATCCGCATAAAAGCAGCGTCCTTTTCTTCGATAATATGACTAAATATCCCCGTCACTGATTTCAAAAAAATATAAAACACGCTATTTTTTCAAAATGTATTTGCCAAGACGGGATTTCTGATATATAATAGATAAGTCAGTCACTGTAATTTCAGGTAACATAGATCCGATGTTCGCAGGAGGCAGTTTTTATGGCTCACGATCCAAACAAATCATCAAATAAAAAGAATCATGATAATGTCGTCTTTTACAGCAGCAAGCCTGAAGGTTCGTCCGTGAAATCTTCTGCTGCGGTGAAGCAAAGCACCTTTTCAAAGCGCAGACTCACCAAAAAGCAAGTCGGTCTTAATATCCTTCTGTCTGTGATATCCGTACTGCTGATCCTCAGCGGGTGCGTTTGTATTGTCGTATATACCTACTTCCACAGGATCAACTATCGGGAGATCTCGGTAGACGGCGGAAACGATTCTTCCGAATCCTCACGCTTCATCCATGATAATTCTGATGCTCCTGCGGAAAGCTCAGAGATCAATCCGTACAGCGGCGCACTGCTCAATGATCCGATGGTACTAAACATCATGCTCTTCGGAGAAGATACCCGAAAAGGTTCTGATATCGGCAATTCCGACACGATGGTACTGTTCTCGATCGACACACGCCACAAAAAGCTCAAGATGCTCTCTTTCATGCGTGACACCTATGTGGACATTCCGGGCTACGGCGAAAACAGGATCAATGCCGCTTATACCTATGGCGGCGCAGCGCTCACCGTCAGCACCATACAGAAAAACTACGGTATCAAGATCGACCGCTATGCCGTTGTCGATTTCAGCAGCTTCAAAAAGATCATTGACGTTCTCGGCGGTATTGATGTTCCGCTCACCGCCGAAGAAGTCGATTATATCAACTGGCAGTTCTGGATCAACCAACAGGAAGAATACAAACAAGCCGAAGGCGATTATAAAGAATATGTCCGCAACGAACTGAAATATACCTGGTATAACCTCAGCGATGATGAAAAGCCGATCCATAAGGATAAGCTGACATTTACTNNAGAAACCGCGGCGAAGACGGCATCTGCAGCGGCGATGACTTCACCCGTACCAAGCGTCAGAGAAATGTTATCGGCATCATTATTGACGATCTGAAAGGGTCTGATGTTCCGACGCTTTTATCTGTGATCTATGAGATCGGTCCGCTCATCACTACCAATATCAAGACCTCCGAGATCACCTCTTTGGCAGGCGATATGCCGTCTTATCTGAAATACCCGATCGTTTCAGAAGCCGCTCCTCGTGTCAGCGGCATCGGCTCTGTGTTCAGCTTCTCGGATGAATATCGTCCTGTCTACATTGACGGCGTTTTCTCCTCCGTTATCCTCATCAACGACTGGAACGATTTCCGTCAGCAAATCGCTGAATTTTTGTACGAAGAACAGGTCGTGCGTCATGATACAGCGGAAAGCACCGTTTCGGGCGAATGACCCGTTCGCAAAACGACACACATACAAAAAAGACTGATGAACCAATTGCGGTCTCATCAGTCTTTATGTTTTTCCTTATCAAACAAAGTCGGTTTTCAAACGGTCAGCCCTTTCCCTCATCATACAGGATAGGACGTACCACACGTCTGCATCATTAGAATTCCTCTTCTGACTTTGGCGCAAAGGGTACGGTATCGAACACCTCCGCCACACGGTCTCTCATCCAGAGCATGGGTGTGATCCTGAGGGCAAAGCCATAGCCGTTGTCCATCCTCCAGCGGTAACTTTCCGCCTGCGGAATGCCGTACATCGAAAGCAGCGTCATGATCACACCGCCGTGTGTTATGACCGCCGCACTTTTTGTATTGCGTGCAGACATCTCTTCCACGATACGTTCAAATCCACGGCTGATCCTTGCGGCGAACTGTTTTCCGCTTTCCCCTTTTGGAGGCGGCGTCTTGTCGGAATTTTGCAGCCACTGCGCAAAGACAGGATCGCCTGCCAGGTCGGCTGCGCTCTTTCCCTCCCATTCGCCGAAATTGCATTCACTGAGTGCGCCGACGATCCTGACATCTCTGCCCGGATACAGTATCGAGCAGGTCTCGATACAGCGCAGCAGCGGACTGGTATAGATCTCTTCCGCATTCGGATAGCCGAACTGTTCAGCGATCTCTTTGAGTGTCTGCCGTCCGCGGTTTGACAAATGAACATCTGTCTGTCCGATATACCGTCCCTTATTTGTTTCCTCTACCGCGCCGTGGCGGATCAAATAAATCGTGTATGACTGCATTGTTTTCTTCCTTTACTTTTTTATAATAATGATAAGATGCGTCACGAACCGAAATTGGCGCACCCATAGAAAAGATATACAGAAAAGATAAATAAAACAGCGTATTTTGTACATAAGAAAACCAAAAAAAAACTTTACAAATTGTTTTGAATGGTATATAATTTACATACTGTTTATTTTGATCGATATGGTCGACTTATGCCCTTTTTTCAGAAAGCACAGTCACACCTTTCGTTATCACTATAATATCTTTTGTAATTTTTGTCAAGAGGGAGGTGCATTATGGAAAACGATTTTCCAAGGATCGTAACGCTGCTTCGCAAGGAGCGGGGGCTTAGTCAGAAACAGGCGGCTCTTGAGCTTGGCGTATCGCAGGCGCTGCTGTCCCATTACGAAAAGGGCATCCGTGAATGCGGTCTTGATTTTCTTGTGAAGATCGCAGATTACTATCAGGTCTCCTGCGACTATCTTCTCGGACGCAGCTTAGAGCGCAGCAGTTCACCTGCGCAGGATAATGCACAAAGCCCTGTTGCTGTTCCATCCGACAACAGTAAGGACGAAACCTGCAAATCTGCCGCTTTGATCGCCATGAACAAAAAGCTCGCCCTCAATTCCTTACAGATCATTTTCAGTCTTTTGGAAGAGATCGACCACAAAGGACTTGCTTCCGAGCTGTCATCCTATCTGATGGTCACGATCTATAAAATGTTCCGTTCGGTCTATTCTGCGAATTTCAAGAATCCGCAGGCGATGTTCTCTGTGATACCGGAACTGTACGCAGGACTTTCCACAGCGCTGCAAAACATCGAGGAATCCAACATCAACTGTCTGTCTCTCGGCAAACCTGTCGGCAAGACTCCCGGCATCGAAACAAACGCTGTTCCCTATCTTTCTCCTGACGCTATCTCCAAAAAATATCCTGAATATGCGCCGTCCCTTTACAACCTCATTCGGGACACTGAGGACAGGATCAAAAAGATACTCTGAAAAGCCGCTTCCATTATAAAGGATACGGCTTTTTTGTTGCCTTAAGCAAAAAATACCGTCCGCTGACATTCAAAGTGCAGCGAACGGCGTTTGTTTTTGTTGGCGTTTGTTTTTGTTAAGGAATTCATATTAGACGGCAGCATTTGAGATACACATACACGCACCCTCTGACAAGGGATTATGAAAAATATACGGTCTCTTCTTCAGGCTTCACTGCCGTTTTCACTTCGGTCACATACAGCATCGGACCTGTTTCACCGCCAAAAAGCGGATCACGCTCTGCCTTGATCTTTGCGGTGACGGTGTACCAGCCTTTGTTGGCAAGCGTTGAGGACTGATCCCATTTGCACAGGAAACCGACATAGCGGATATCCTCCACACAGCAGGTCATGGCAAACCGTCCGCCGACAAAGGTATTTGACGGCAGCTTGGGATTACGCGCCACCAGCGCCTTATACTGCACCGTTTTTCCGTCATAATCCTGCGGTTTGTCCATTGCGTCCAAATACAGCAGTCCGAAATCCTCGTCCTTTACTTCGATCACGGGCGCATTTACATCGAACGGCAGCGGATCAACGATCTGATCGTTTTCCACTGAACCGTCTTTGTACTCATACAGGATATTGGCGCGGCGGTTGATAGCACGGACGATGGTATGCAGCTTCATTTTGTCGATAGAGGCATCATAACGGTTAAAAAAGACGACCTCTGTTGCGCTGATCTTATCGTACACAAGCTGACGCATATTGCTGTTATACATATCGAATGTTCCTGAGTCCGCCGTCATCATGATCTGGAAGATCTGCCAGTTTTTCGGCAGCACCTGCGCTAAATCACTGAGCAGCCACATTCCGTTGTATTCGATCATGACCCTTTCAGCGCGCGCTTTTTTGGCGGCCTTTGACAGAAAATCTTCCGTCAGCTCGTCCTTGTCCTCTACCGTAACGATCGTGACATTTCGTCCGCCCGTATATTTGGAAGTGTCAAGTTCCTCCTCGCCTTCCTCACAGAGTACGACAAGGGTCTTTTCTCCTGTCATAAATTCTCTGTCACAGAGGTTTTCATGCATAAATCTTGTTTTGCCGCTGTCTAAAAAGCCCAAAAACAGATAGACAGGAATTATTTTTTCCATGACTCGTTCACTCCGTTTCCTATTCTTTCGTTCCGATTCAGAACAGCTTTGACAGCGCTTCTTCGTTCAGCTTAGAGCCGATCACGCAGATCCTGCCTGTATAGTCTGCGCTGCCGCTGCGAACATCCGATTCCTCGGGAACATAGTCAAAGTGGATCCAGCTTCCGTCCTCGGCAGGAAGAATACCCTTTGCGCGCAGTACCATGCCGTAAGTTTCACTGTCCTCCAGCGCTTTCAGAATGGCTTCTACGCCCTCTTTGGTGTATTTCTTAGCCGTTTCTTTGCCCCAGCTGGTAAACACATCATCCGCATGGTGATGGTGATGATGATGGTGATGTTCATGCTCATCCTCGTCATGATCGTGGTGATGGTGATGCTCGTGTTCATCCTCGTCATGATCGTGGTGATGGTGATGTTCATGCTCATCCTCGTCATGATCGTGGTGGTGATGTTCGTGTTCGTCCTCGTCATGATCGTGGTGATGGTGGTGATGGTGACACTCACAGTCGGGGTCGTCACATTCTTCTTCATATACCACATCATCCACCGTCAGGAGTGCCTTGCCTTCGGTAGCGGCAAGGATCTGTGCGCCCGTCAGTTCATCCCAAGGTGTGGTTACGATTGCTGCCTTTTGGTTATGTTCTCTTAAAAGGGTGAGCGCCTGATCTAATTTCTCATCAGAAACATTCTGCGTTCTGCTGAGAATGATGGTGCTGGCGCTTTCGATCTGATTATTATAAAACTCTCCGAAATTCTTCATATAGATCTTACACTTGGAAGCATCCGCTACTGTGATAAAACTGTTCAGCACGACTTCATCGCTTGCCACCGTTTTAACAGCGTTGATAACATCCGACAGTTTGCCCACACCTGACGGTTCGATAATGATCCTGTCAGGATGATACTGCTCCAGCACCTGATTGAGCGCCTTTCTGAAATCACCGACCAGAGAACAGCAGATACAGCCTGAATTCATCTCATTGATCTGTATGCCTGCTTCTTTCAGAAATCCGCCGTCAATGCCGATCTCTCCGAATTCATTTTCGATCAGAACGAGCTGTTCGTTCTGATAACCTTCTTTGATGAGCTTTTTGATGAGCGTTGTCTTGCCTGCGCCTAAAAAGCCCGAAAAAATGTCGATCTTTGTCATAACCGATCTCTTCCTTTCCATTTTCTGTAAACTCGGTAAACTTACTGTGACTTTCAGCATTTTACGTCCGTCCTATATTATATACCATTTATCCCGAAATTTCAATGCCGGAGATACGCTTTGTTTCGGGCAATAGTACCTGTAATGCACCATCATTTCTTTTTTCGTTCATCCTATCATACCTCATGATCCGCAAAAAGCGTTTCGCACTCTTTCATCAGCTCGTCAGGCTGAAAGATGATCGGCGGCTGCTCATTTTCTGCATAGTATGACAAGATATAGTCGGGATATGCTTTTGTGTGAATATGCGCCATTTCAGGAAGCGCTGACGTAATGCCCGAAAATGCCCGTGACATTCCCTCTCCTGTCAGTTTGGAAAAGCATTCTTTTCTTGTCCAGTATTTCAAAAAGCAGGTGTCGGGGTCGCTGTCCTGAAGGATAATACGCTGTTCTTCATCCGAACAGACTCTTTTCATGACGTTGTTTTTCAGTTTGCGGCGGTCTGTCAGATCAAGGGAGGTATTGCGATCGGACACGATACAGCCGAGAGCAGTCTTGCAATGACTGATGTTAAAATGAATGTGCGTATCATTTTTCAGAAACGGCTTGTCATGCTCACCGAATGTGAAGATCGGTTGTTCCCTGATGCCGTACTCACGGTACAAAGCAACTCTCAGCAGCAGATAAGCGCCGCACCCGTCTGCTTTGTCGTGCAGTGAACCATACGCTCCGATCTTCTCCCTGCGCTGCAAACTCAGGAATCTCATGCCGCCGTCCAGAAAGTCTTCCCCCAGACCCATCGTGTTTTCCAGCAGATACAGCATATACTCACTCTCCTTTTGTATCTGAACTTTCTGCGTTGTGATGTTCTATATTGTATCAATATCCCTGCAGCTTGTCAAATCCTTACAAAACGGCAAGGGACAGACGTCTTCCGAAAAAGCAAGAGCTGTACTCCCTCTCCGACCGATCATGACTGCTGTCACAAAGAGATCTGAGATTTCACCAAAAACTCCGTGAATCTTACAATATTGTTACGGAAAGAAAGAAATAGATCATAAAACCTTGCATTTTGTATGTGGTTTGTGTTATAATCAATTGGATATAACGGCAGGGAATACCGTACAGCCCTGTCAGGTGATAAAATCAGTACGGAGAATGGCGGAATGATGCTATGGCTCAGCTATGTCTTGGCTGTATGCAAAAAAACAACGGAGAAAAGATCTGTCCGATCTGCGGATTTAACCGTGATACGGTGCAGAACGCTCCTTTTATGCCTCTTGGTACAGAGCTTCAGGAGGGTAACTATATTGTAGGAAAAAAACTCAGCAACAACGCTGAGGGCGCAAAGTATATCGGCTACAGCAAAACGATGGGAACGACGGTTGTCATCAGCGAATTTATGCCGGCAGGCATCTGCGGCCGTGCCAATGGCAAAAAGAAAGTCGTCATCCGTTCGGGCTATGAAGACCAATATCAGCAGCTCAACGAAGAGTTTCTCAGCTACTATCGGAACATCGCCCGTCAGAGAGAGTTGACTTCCATCGCTCCGATCTTTGATATTTTCAGCGAAAACGGCGTTTCCTATACCGTTTCCGAGTATTACGATTCCATTCCCTTTACAGAATATATCGACCGCCGCAGCGGCAGCATTGACTGGAATACGGCTCGTCCGCTGTTTATGCCGCTGATCACCACTCTGTCGGCGCTTCACGCTTCGGGCATCGGTCATTATGCGATCTCACCCGAAAATCTTGTCGTCACAAGCTCCGGAAAGCTCCGTCTGACAGATTTTGCGCTCAAGGAGCTTCGTCAGACAGGCAGCTTCTTCACACCCGAACTGATGGATGGCTGCGCTGCTCCCGAACAGTATAAGGAGATCGGCGTGCTGGATGAAGCAACAGACGTTTACGGCTTTACGGCTACTCTGTTCTATGCGCTCACAGGACGTTTGCCTGAAAACAGCAACGAAAGAAAGGCGGACGGCAAGCTCTCTATCCCGACATCCGTATTCAAGCGTCTGCCGCCGCATATCGTTTCTGCGCTTTCGGGCGGCTTGCAGGTACAGAAGCTGAACCGTATCGCAACCTTTGAAGAAATGCGTACACAGCTTTCCTCTGCGCCGACCGTCAAAGCCATCCAGAACGAAGCGAACCGCAGCGCAATCCAGAGTGAAGTTGCCAAAAACTACACGCCGCGCAAAAAAGACGGCGTTCCCGGTTTTGTATGGGGGATTCTGACAGTGCTGACCTGTCTGCTCATCCTGCTGGGCGTCGGCATTTACTGGATCACCAACAATCCCGATTCCTTCAACAGCTTTATCTCAGGCAAACAGGAAGATACCGAAGAGGATTCTATCCCTGCGGATGTCGATCCCGATTTGGTAACGATCCCCGATCTGGTCGGTCAGCGTTATGACGATCTTGTCGCAAAGATCGGCACAGGCTCTGACTATGTTCTCATCAAAACAGAAGACGAGATCAGCGATAAATACGAGCAGGGTATGATCAAATCCCAGAGTCCCGAACCCGGTCTTACCGCAAAAAAAGGCGTGACGATCGTTGTCACCGTCAGCATGGGATCTGCCGAAAGAGAACTTCCCGCGATCGCAGGTCAGTCTGTCGAAACGGCAGTACGTGCGCTCAATGCACAGGGCTTTGTTGCATCGGGCATCTATGTATCAAGCGATACCGTAGAAGCCGGCAAGGTCATTGGCTACACCAGCCATAATGCAGGCGACAAGGAAAGATACGGCTCTACTGTCGTCATCCAGATCAGCACAGGTCCTGAACCGTGATCGTGCAAAGCAGATAAAGCCGCTCACACTGTATGATTTATCACACAGTTTCAAAAAAACACCGCCCTTATTACTGTTCCATCAGCAATAAGGGCGATTTTATATCTGTTATTTCTTCAGCTCTATGCGGAAGGTGCTTCCTTTTCCAAGCTCACTTTCCACAAGACATTTTCCCTGATGCAGCTGTACGATGCGGCTGACGATCGCCAGTCCAAGCCCCGAAACGCCTTTTCCACTGCGCTGGCGTGAGGTATAGTACCGCTCAAAGATACGCTCCGCCTCCTCTTTGGAAATACCGTTCCCGTAATCCGTCACGTCGATCATGATACGCTCCTTTTCCGTATACAGCGCCACTTTGACAGTCTTACTATCGCCTGTATGACGCACTGCGTTGTCCATCAGGTTGTAGACAGCACGCTCTAACAGTCCTGCATCTCCCGAAACAGTGATATCTTTGCCGATCTTTCGCTCAACGTGCAGCCCGTCAGGCTTATAAAGTGTTTCAAACGTATCAGCGATACGCTCCATCATACTGCTGAGATCTACCGTTTCAAATTCTTTTCTGCCGCCTTCCGTTTGCAGTTCGGAGTATTCCAGTATCTCGTTGACAAGGCTTGTCAGTCGGTCTGCCTCCTTGATGATGACGGACAAATCAGACTTGCACTGTTCTTCGTCATTCCACGAGATATCCTGTATCATCTCTGCATAGCCTTTGATCATCGTCAGCGGCGTTCTCAGATCATGCGAAACGTTCGCTAACAGTTCCATCTGAAAATCCTTTGCCCTGAGCAGTTTTTCGTTGGTGGTATCGAGCGCGCCGTTCAGTTCGTCCAGTTCCGAACAGAAGCCTTTTTCAAACTCTGTGCGATAGCTGCTCTCTCCTAATTTTTTTGCTTTTTCCCGAAGATGATCGACAGGTCTTGCAAAACGTTTTGCGATAAACCACGACAGCACAAACCCGATCAGCACCGACAGCACCGTCACCCACACAAGCTGCATACTGATGATCGCCACCGAAGGTCCCACTGTGTCTATGGCAGCGCTGACATACAGCACTGCCTTTTCGCTTTGTCCGTAATAGTCGATATAAGCGCCGTAAATATACAGGCTCTCCGTGCTGTACTCTGCGCGATGTTCTTCCGAACTTCTCAGCGTTGCGAGGAACTCATCATAATGCTGCGGCAGCACACGCAGATTCCCCGGTTTAACCATCACGCCATCGGAAAACTGCGGCTTTTCGGGGAGCTGGTCAATATTATCACGAGGTTCCCATTCATCATTTTTACGCATTCTCTTATCAGGCTGATTGAACGCATCCGAACTGTAAATGGTTTTGCCGTTCGTATCGGTAATGAATACCAATATATTGTTGTCGTGCGTCAGTTCATCAATCTGTTCGTTGATGTTGCTCTGATCGCTGTGAGCAATAATGCGGTCTGCTACCTCTTTGGTGTTGTGTATCAGCATTGCATTATAAAAGCTCTGAAAAAAAACTGTTTGCAGCAGCCACAGTACCGAAAAAATAATGGCGGTAAACAGCACAAAATACAGCCACAGTTTTGTTTTGAAGGACTTAGGTCTCGTTTTCAAATTTATATCCCGCCCCTCTGATGGTATGGATCGCATCTCTGTATCTGCCCAGCTTATTGCGCAGCAGCTTGATCTGCCAGTCGACCGTTCTGTCGTCACCGAAATAATCGTAACCCCATACCTTATCCAGTATCTTATCTCTGGAAAGGACGATCCCTTTGTTTTGCATCAGATATAATAAGATACCGTATTCCTTAGCGGTCAATTCGGTTTTCTGTCCGTCTACATAGACCTCATGTCCGAGCGGATCCAGTTCGATACCGCCGCAGACAAGGCGCTGTTCTTTGACAGCAGGACTTCCCTGATGACGGCGGATAATCACTTTCGCCCTTGCCATCAATTCTTTCGGAGAAAACGGTTTCGTGACATAATCATCTATGCCGACTTCAAATCCGAAGAGCTTGTCATATTCCGTACCGCGCGCCGAGAGCATCAGCACAGGGATATCCTTACTCTCATGTATCTTTTTACACGCTGTAAATCCGTCCGTATCGGGCATCATCACATCCATGATCACCAGATCATAGTCCTTTTCACGACACAGCTCGATCGCCTCTCTTCCGTCAGACGCCTGCGTCACCTCATACCCTTCTCTTTCGGCATACCGCGCGATCAGCCGCACAATATCAGGCTCATCGTCACAAATCAATATCTTTGCCACCATCATTCCTCCTTCTTTCGGGATAATTCATTGTTTCATTTCGATTTTATGAAGATCATGTGTCAGCATCATTTGCTTTTGCCTGCTGATAGAATGTGTTCAGCAGTTCCTTTGTCACAGAACCGTGACGGTTGAAGCACACCTTGCCGTCAGGGTCGATCACGATCGTCTGCGGCATCGAAGACGTGCCGCCAACGGTCTTCCAGACAAGATCATCCTCCGTATCCACGGCAAACGGTATCGTCCAGCCCTTGTCAGAAAGGAAAGCGGAGATATCCTCTGTGATGATCGAGCTATGAACAGCGATCACCTCCACATCCTCCCGATGTTCACGGTACAGCGCATCGAACAGCGGCAGTTCCTGCACACACGGCGTACAGTAGGTACCCCAGAGGTTGATAAACACCACCTTGCCCTTCTGTTCCGAAAGCGTAAAGCGTTTTTGATCGAGTGTGATAACAGAAAAGTCCGCTAAATACTGCCCCGGCTCATATCCCGTGACGACTGTTTCCGAAACAGCACTGCTTTGCTGATTTGAAAGCTCTGCTTTCGTGTGATCCGCAGCAGGGTCGATGAAATTGAACCAGATCAGCGCAAATAATAGCAGCGCCAATGCCGCAGCGCCGACACACGTTTTGATTTTCTGCCGTTTTTTTCCACTCTGCAAAGATCGGTCTGCAAGGTCGCTTTTCGGCGGCAAGAGCGTGATCTTTCCTGCTTTCAGGGAGATCGCATCCTGAGCGCAGAAGTCCATACATTTTCCGCAGTGGATGCATTCATGGTCGCCGACGTGTCGGATATCCATGCTGCAATGCCGCACACAGTTTCCGCATCCGCTGCAGTGGCTTTTGTCGACCTTTACGCCAATGAGGGCAAAACGGTTGAAAAGACTATAGATCGCGCCGAGCGGACAAAGAAAACGGCAGAACGCACGATAGCAAAACACACACATCAGTCCGATCACCAGCATGATAACGGCTTTTCCCGTAAACAATGCGCCAAGCATTCCATAGAATCCGTTATTCTTGATATTGGAGATCAGAGAAACTGCGCCTTCGAGCGTACCCGCAGGACAGATATACTTGCAGAAAGACGGCAGCGGCAGATCGTGCCACAAACCGTACCACAGCGGAACAGCGATCACAAATACGGCAAGTATCACATATTTCAGATAGGACAGCGCCCGTGTCACACGGCTTTTCGGTATCTTGAAAGTCGGGATCTTGTGCAGCAGTTCCTGTATCAATCCCATCGGACAGAGCCATCCGCAGATCGTCCTGCCGAAGATCAGACCATACAGCAGCATGATGCCGAACAGATAGAATCCTGCCCTTTTGCCCGATGCGGCAAGGGCATTTTGCAGCGCTCCGAGCGGACAAGACCCTACTGCTCCCGGACAGGAATAGCAGTTCAGCCCCGGAGTGCAGACGATCTTGGTTTTGCCCGTATAGATCTCACCTTCAATAAACCCCCTGAGATGCGCATTAAACAGCAGCGCAGCATACAGTTGTATCAGGCGGCGTTTGAATGACCGCTTTTTTTTGATATCTTTCGATCGTTTCATATCATCCCAACCCAATACATTCTGTGCAGATCACGACTGCTTTGTTCAAAACATCCTGAGCGCTGCCGTTCATAATACCCATAACGATCAATACGACCGCTGTCAGCAGGATGCCCAGCCGCAGTATCATAACACCTTTTCCGGTCTTTCTGTTTTCGGATGTTTGCACCTTATTTTTGAGCGCTGTTTCATCCTGTATCTTTTGCCTGTCTGAACTTTTGATGATCTCTCTTGCCGCCTCTGTTTCACGCAAAATGCTTTTATCCCGCAGGATAAGACACACCGACAAAGCGCCGATCGAGATCAGCGTCCACGGCAGGATATGGCAAAGAAGAGTGAAAATCGTCTGCGACAGCCCTTTTGCATCCGCCGCTGCAAAATGCGACGGAATACAGAGATAGATCAGCACCGGAACCATACACAGTCCGAAGCAGCACCATCCGACCACGTGCAGTGTCCTTTGCACACGGCGTTCTTTCTCTATGAGCGGCGACGGCTCTTTGATCTTTTTGCAAAGCAGATCGCGCACTGTTTCCACGTCTTGAAAAGGTTTTTCCTTTATGCGGACAGACATCAGGACTGCGGCGACGGTGAGCGCAAAAGACAGCAATATCAGCGGCAGACAGTGAAACAGTGCGTTTGAAAGCGCCTGCGGCGTATAGATATCCGCCATCGGGTCAGTCTGTTTCAGAGCAAGTCCCGAACGCAGGATCATCACTAAGTCCGTACACAGCAGCAGCGTGATCGCATTTTTTCAGTATCAGTCTGCACATAACACGATCATCCTGTACGTGACTCCGCACTGTGTCTTGAGGCAACACCGCACAAAGACCGCCTTGCGGCTTAGCGCCACATCTGCTTGCATATTTTCCGTCATCCTGCACAAAAATCCCTCGACATACGTCAGTATGCCTTCGGAATTTCTGTACAATCTGACGAAAAATCGTATTCATCGACACGCGCGCCGATGGTGGCTTCTGCGGCGATCTTTCCTTTGCTGTCGATATAGTATGTTGTCGGGTATGCCCGAAACGGCAGGATCCATTCCAAATTCTTCGGCGGCGTCAGGTTCAGATAATCACATCCTGCTGCGCTGAGGAGCGCTCTTGCTTTTGCCAAAGTTTCTTCGTCTGCCGCATCATAACAGATACCGATCAGCTGACAGCCCTTTGCTTCAAGATCCTTTGCTAATTTTGCAAGTTCGGGCAGCTCATTTTTACACGGTCCGCACCATGTCGCCCAGATATTGACCAGCGTCAGCTTATTCTTTGCAAACAGCTCGGCAACAGAAACCTGAACGCCGTCAAGATCGGTCGTTTCAAAGGCGCTGACCGTTTTTCCGCTGTTCAGATCAGCCGATGCGCCCGATTCAGGCTCGAAAAATTCAAAGCAGGAAAGCATCCCGTCCCTGTTGTTTCTGACAGTCTGATACTCATCATAAAACGATCCCATCGACTTTTGAAGTGTCTGCTCCTGTTCTGCACTGCGGCACTGAACAAAATAAAAATCCGTATTTCCCTTGGAATCTGCTTTTGAGAAATACTCGACTTCTCCTGCGCTGTAGTATTCGTTTGTCACAAAATCACGTACTTCCTTGGGAGAAACGCTGTTGTCCACAATAAAAACACTGCACACCTCTCCGCCAAGTTCTCTCCAATTTTCCCATGCCTCCACAGGCGGCTTTGGCAGATCCTGACCGGCATAATAGGCTTGTGTCCATGCGTTGACATATTCGGCAAAACTGCTCCACTGCTCTTTTGCAACGGCATAATAGCTCACTTCAAACACCTTGATAGCAGGATCGCTCTCCTTGACTGTCTGCGCGCCAAAATTCAGAGAACCCGAAAGCGCCGTGTCAAAAGCATCGTTTTTCGTGAACTTGATGCCGAACTCTTTTGCCGTCACCGTTCTTGCGCTGTCATCGTCTGTATTGCTTTCCTCAGACTGCGGCGCCATATCCGACAGTATGATCTCCATTTCACCTGCTGTTTTTGGCGCAGTATATTCTTTTTCATCCTCTGCATAGCCTTCGGGTACTTTGAGAATATGTACTTTATAGTCGCCGTCAGGATAAGCAAAACCTGCCATTCCGTTTTCATCCGTCTTCTCCACCGTGCATTCGCCGTCCGAACAAAACTGTACCGTTACGCCCTTGACTGCCACTCCTGCCGGGTTTTTGACGACGACACGATATCCTTTCGTCATAACGGAAGGTTCTGTCATGGAAGTTCCGTCAGCGCCCGAAACTGCCGTATCATTTTTTGCTGCATCCGATGCCGTACCGTCCGTTTTACTGCCGCATCCTGCCAGCAAAGCCACACACAACAGCATGGATATCAGCCCGCAAGTCCAACGTTTCATTGTGTTTCACTCCTTTTGATGATATGAGGAACTCTCTTTGAATATCATACCTGTTTTTCTCTTCTCCGTCAAGTGAGCCTGACGGACTTTCCGCAAAAGTCCGCTTACTATCAAAAATGCTTGAAAGTGACCTTTCCATTGTGGGTAGAAAAGTCACTTTCAAGCATTCACCATGATATTTTTATATACTGTTTTATATACTGCTTAACTGTCACTGAATGGTTTGTCTGACATAACTTCGTTCTTCGCCTGTACTATATAATAGGTATTTTTCTTGAGAGAATGCGGCATATTTCATCCGAAAAAAAGCCACTGACAGCATATCCCTGTTTGTTCTGCGGCATATAACCCGAAAGTGCGTCAGGATAGATCGAAATATCCGTTTCCTGCAGCATACTCAGATCAAAGCTGCTGTCCCCTGATGAGATCGTCCTGATATCGCCCGTACCGACATTTTCTTCCCGAAGAAAAGACAAAAAGCGTTTCACTGCCGTCCCTTTAGACAGGATCGCAGGGAAGCAGTGCAGCTTGCTGCCGCTGTAAAAGACTTGAATGCCGTGCGGCGCAAAGGTCTTTTCTAAGTATTGAAAAAATGCAGGATCGTTTTCAGTTCGGGCGTATACCATATAAGTATCGTTTCGGTGAAGATGTTCCCTGCCTAAATGCTCCTGCATCACTTCATAGACCTTTTCTAAATGCGCTGCGGCAGGTTCGATCATTTTAAGCGTATCCCGTGTCCACTGTTCGTTTTCTTCTCCGTTTTTCAGCAGCACAGCGCCGTTTGCGATCAGCGCATAAGAGTAAGACAGCTTTTCACGCAGCAGAAAGATCCGCTCATACTGTTCACGATTTCTCGTGGTCAGCGGTACAAACAAATGTCCCTGACGTTCCGAAAAGCGCCGCAGGAATTGCAGCGTTAATTCTGTCATATAGCTTTGTTCCCTGCCCTGATAGTATTCTGCAAGGAGCTTTGGGGACGGGATCTCATGACGGTGTGAAAAGATGAGTGTATTGTCAAGATCGGTAAACCAGATGTTCAAGTTCTTCATCATGTATCAGCTAACCTTCGTATCAGTCCGCAGGCTTTATAGTGCTTGAAAGGATATATCTCCAGCTCTACCTGTTTTTCTTTGGCTAACTGATAGATATGTCCTAAATAGCGGTCATCATCAAAGCTGTGGACTAAGATTTTCCACGGTATTCTTCGGAGCAGCACTCTGGTCGCTTCACCACTACCCGGTTTGATAAAGTTGATATCTGAGATCTGATACTGCTCCTTGATATTTTGTATTTCCTCTTGCGGCAGGAGATTCGTCTCAAACTGAGGACTGAACGCATAATCACAGCCGAACTGTGCTTCCACTGCTGACAAAAAGGTTTCTGTCAGGTCGTCCTGCTCAAACTCCCGATAGTACGCAGCACCGTGAAAGTCATTTTCTCCGATGATATCAAAACGATAGAACGTTCTGCTAATCAGTCCTGAGACCGTCGCATTCAAACACGAACTCGGGATCAGAAAATCTTCATGCGTACCGCAGATCCCTGCTGCATAGGCAGGATCAGACAGCACCGCTACGGTATCGTCCACTCCGGGAAAATCCTTCATTGCTTCTTTCAGCTGATTCTGTATAGCGCCCTTTCCTGTCCAGCCGTCCACAAACTGTATCTGCTCTTTTTGATGGCGGCTCAGGATGTAATTCATAGCATTTTTGTCGATACCCTTGCCTCTGATGATGGAGATCGTATAGTGCAGGATATCGAGTCCGTATGTTTGCCTGAAATACCGTTTCAGCAGCACACCGACAGGTGTACCTGCCCTTGCCAGCGACACCAGCACAACATTTTCTCCTTTCTTTCGGAGAATGTTCTCACAAAGAAGCTGCACCGCTTTCGCTGTCGGCGCAGCATATAGCGTCAGCGCTTTCAAAAACGTTTCCCGATACTCTTTGCTTGGCAAATGTTCTTTCGGCAGCATTTCCGAATAATGCACGCCCGACTGTATTCTCTTTTCTCTTTCGCTGTTTTCCAGCGGTTCGACCATACCGCTGATATCTTTCAGCAGCAATATCACTTCGTCTTTTTTATAACTGCTCTGCATGGCTTATCCTCTAATCAAAAATATATTCTTACAGTGCGGACGGAAGATTCCGCAAAGCTCCGTCATTGCTTTCTCTGTCTGCTGACGATCACGGTTGTCCGTTATGACGGCAACTGTATCGTAATCCTGAATGTTATACAGATAATTCACCCGTTCTGCTTCGTAGAAGCTGTGGATACGGAACCCATTCTGACAGGGGTAATGCTCCGCTGTACTGATACCGATCGGACTTCTTGTGGCAGCGTGTGTAAACACAGCAGTGTCACGGCACTCATTTTCGATGAACCGTCCGGCAAGGATCGCAGGAGTCATACATTCCTCTGTCCCCAAAAACAGCAGTCTTCCGTGCAGCAAGTCACGTTCTTTGAACGCATCAAAAACGGCTTTTGAGAATACCGACATACGATCTTTCCATTCTTTGACAGACACCGCTTTTCTCAGGTCGGGTACAGACGCTGAAAGCATGATCTCCTGATAGTCACTGCTGAAAGACGTACATTTTTTTGCAGAAAACACTTCCATTGCCTTTGCAGCGGCTTCAAAATCACGGTCTGCCACTGAAACGAGAGAAACAAATTCAATGTTTTCAAGACGCATTCGCTCTCTGATCTCATCTTTCATGCGGTTGATAACAGAGCCGATCACAAACCTTGTCTTTTGCAGATGAGGGAAACGAATGCGGAGCTGTGTGACGATATTTTCGATCGTCCTGCCTGTTGAGATCTCATCGTCGATCATCACGATCGTTTGAGGATTACTTTCAGCGATCACCGTGCAGTCGATCTGCTGATCCACTGCGTGACTGTGTTCTTCTAAAAAACTGACGATATGAGCGGAAGTCAGCTTTTCTCTGGTGGTGTGCAGATAGCGCACATTTTCGGGAAACGCAAGAGATGCGACGGCAGCGATGGCGGTGGCTGTTTCTGCAAAGCCGATCACGATCTCTGCGTTCTTAGCATTTTTATATAATATTTCTCCAAGGGAATAGGCTAAACGATAGGTCTTATCAGGTGAAACAGGGACGTGCTTTCCCTGCAGCGGATCTACTAACAAGTAGCTGCGCTTTGTATTGTTGATTCTTTTGGCAAGCTGTAAAACGTCTTGTTCTGTGTATCTTTCCATTTCCTTACTCCTGCGTAATGATCAAAGGTCGTTCCAGATAGGCGATCTTGGTTTCTTTTTTGCTAAGGTGCCAGTCTTTTTCAGCGCCGATCAGCTTTGACACGGCGATATCGAGGATATTGATCTGTTCGGCATGACACGCCAGCGGCACTCCGCCCGACATTCTGGTATTCACTTCCAGCAGATACGGCACGTCACACAGATATTTGAACTGGATATTAAACGGCCACTGCAGCGGAAACCGATCCATAAAGTCACTGCACATTTTCAGGATATCCTCCTGAAAAGAAATGCGTTCGGTACGGGTACTGCCTTTGAAACGAGGGATCATGATCCTGCCCTTTGCTGTTGACAGACAATCTACGCTGACTTCTTCGCCGGGCAGATAGGGCATCACGATCAGCGGCGCAATCTTTTCACGTTCGGAAAGGGCACTGACCGCTTCTTCAAACGTGATCTTTCCAAAACGATTTCTGAACAGGGACGCATACCCCTTTGCCCTGTCATCGATCAGCCGAAAGCTGAGTCCCCCCTCGTCAAATTCAAACTTGAAGCATACTTGTGAATAGTCCTTCTTCAACTGACGGTAAGCCGTCACAAACTCTTCTGCGTTTGTCACTTTGAAGTATGGCGGGATATGGATGCTCCGGATATCCTTCAGACACTCATACGTTTTTGTTTTGCAGCTCAAAGGCTCTATCAGATCATAGTCATCCACCATCACCGAAACGCCCAGCGCTTCAAAATCTTTTTTGTGGCGGCTGACGGACAAAAACTGCCGTCTGGGGATAAAGATATCCACCCGATGCGTTCTGCAAAAGTTCAGACAATACTGAATGTACTCTGTTTCACTTAGCACAGGCTCTTGGTACCATTCGTCACATACCGCCCTGTACACTGCGTTTTCTTTATCGTTGCTGCCGATGATATAATACTCCCGATCGGCTTGTTTCAGCATCTCGATCATCAGATAGACGGTGCTGAACCAGTGATTGAACCAAATCCGTTTCATGCTGATCTCACTCTATCTCCACTCCGAAGCTCTCGCACAGGGCTTTGAGTTTTCCGTTATAGCCTGCCCCGACTGCTTTCAGCTTCCATATTTCTTTATTCTTATACAGCTCCACACCGACCAGACATTTTTCCTGATTCAGATGTTTTAGTTCGATGTGAAAGAGTTCTTTATTGTCTGCAATGACTTGTATCACAGGATTTTTGACCATAGTAAAATTCAGTCTGCTGTCATCTCCATAGGCGGAGAAGCAAACAGACACTTTTTCATACTGACTGCTGACTTTTTTCGGCAGGATAAAGACAGAAGGCTTATCCATCAGCATTTCCGGTTCTGTATAGACAGCGCCGTCTGCGGAGCGTTCGTTTCCGAAAAAGATCAGATCCTTGTCATTGGTGACTTTTCCGTCTGATGCCAGCATAAAGGCATAGCCGTCAAGGTCGATATCCCCTGAAACACCGTCACATTCAAGCCGTATCTCCAATGTTTTTCCGACATATTCCTGAATATTGATCCTCTGTCCCAAAGACAGCTCCCGTCCCGTTTTGGGAACAGACTTTTGTTTGCTGTCGGTATATTTCGTCACGCTGCTGCCTGACAGCGGCGCAGGTTTCATCATAGGATCAGTGCCGCTAACGGACAAGGGCATTTCAAAGCTGTTGTCATCGCTAAGGTCGGCAGCTTCGATGCCTGCTAACTGTTCATCCGTCCATCTGCTGTTTTTAGCAAGGCGGTTCGCTTGTCTTGCCACTGCTTTTTCAAAATAATTCCGCACATCTCTGCCGTTTGCAAAATTCTCATCACGGTTTTCATACAGCCGCTCAAAATCATTCTTTGCCCTGACCCTTGCTTTTGCGGACAGGTGGTAGCCCTGCCCTTTGCACATTTTTTCAAAGATCTCCAGCAGTTCATCGGGCTTATAGTCCTGAAAATTGATGTATTTGTTGAATCGTGACTGTAATCCGGGGTTAGAAGAGATAAACTGCGTCATCAAGTCAGGATAACCTGCCACGATCACGATCAGGTCGCTGCGGTGATCCTCCATACATTTCAGCAGGGTATCCACCGCTTCCTGACCGAAATCCTCACCGTTCTGACTTCTTGTCAGCGTATAGGCTTCGTCGATAAACAAAATGCCGCCCAGCGCCTTTTTCACTAACTTTTTGACTTTCAGCGCCGTATGTCCGACATATCCGCCGACCAATCCTGCACGATCCGTTTCGATCAGATGTCCTTTGGAAAGTACGCCTAAGCGGTAATAGATCTTGGATACCAGCCTTGCGACCGTCGTTTTGCCTGTACCCGGATTGCCGTAAAACACCATATGCAGTGACATAGGCAAAGACTTCATCCCTCTTTGCTGACGAACCTGCTGCATCTTCACCATGTTGATCATAGTGTTGACATCTTTCTTTACTTCTTTGAGTCCTGTCAGATCGTCAAGTGTCTTCAGCAGTTCTTCGAGTGTCTCCGTCACTTCTGTTTCCACCTTGACATCGGGTTCTGTATCGTCATCCTGCTCATCAGGCGTATTTGCGCCGCCCCTTGAAGGGGTAAAGCAGCTTTTCAGATCCAGTTCCTGAGTTTCTGTCTTAAAGTTCAGGCTGCTGATAATATACTGCTGCATCTTTTTCAGAAATCCGTCCGTATAGTCCAGTGTTTCCTGAGAAATGCTGCTGACAGACCGAAACAGCTCATCTGTAATCTGGAACAAAACAAGATACATCATCTGTGAGATCGGAGTGGAAAATCCTTTGTTTTTTTTTCGCATCTGATTGTCAAGATCAATAAAGTTCGTCAGCAGTTCCAGACGGTAATGTTTCAGATTGCTTTTCATGGTATATTCATTGGCAAGACGTTTCAGGTTTTCCGGTGTTGCGCCGAAATCAAAGTTTTCCTGTACAAATCGTGCGGCTTCCTTTGGGTTCAGATCCGTATGAAGGAGCAGATACCCGATATATCCTTGGATCTCTGTTTTGAGCGCCTGACGATAGGTATTGTACGTGCTTCTCGGAGTCATGGGAAGTCTGTCCGCCTGATCGCAGATCTCATATAAACTATTGACGTTTTCCTGTACTGTTTTATCCATACGTTCCACTCCTGTCTGATCGTCAAGGCAGCTTTTTGCAGTGACGGTTTTTACACAAAAAACAGAGCAGAAATCATATGGTGAATTTCCACTCTGTTTTATCATTAGACTTCCTCGGGAACCGGAGAAGTCTATTGTTTTGAAAAGGATCCGTTACCGAAAACGGTTTGCGATCTCGTGAACGCTCTGATCCTGTGTTGCCTGACCGATGGCGTTGAACTTCCATGCGCCGTTGTGACGGTAAAGCTCACCGAACACCATTGCTGTCATGCCATTGTAGTTCTCGTTCAGATCATATTTGCACAATTCCTGACCGTTGTCATCACAGATACGGATAAAGGCATTCTGGAGCATTCCGAAATGCTGTCCTCTTGCTTTCGCCTGGAAAATATTAACAACAAACACGATCTTGTCATAAACTTTAGGCAAGCGCTGAAGGTCAACTGCGATCTGTTCGTCATCGCCTTCACCCTCACCCGTCAGGTTATCGCCCATATGACGGACAGTGCCGCTTTCGTGGGTCAGATTTCCGAAATAGATCATATCGGCGCTGGATACGAATTTTCCGTTTTGCAGCAGAAGAGCTGTTGCGTCACAGTCTATCTCCTGAGTATTCTTTTTCAGGAAAAATCCCTTCGTCTGCTTGATCTCATCCCAGCCAAGACCTACCATAACTTTTGTCAGATCGCCGCCGTTTGATTTACGGAGTTCGACCTTCTGTCCTTTTTGCAGATTCACTGCCATGAAATCACCTCTTTTAGGATGCCGATGACAATCAGACGTTTACGCCAAAGTTCTGGCAGAGCGCATACAAACCGCCCTGGAAGCCGCTGCCGATGGCATTGAATTTCCATTCGCCGTTCATGCGGTAAAGCTCGCCGACGACCACTGCTGTCTCGATCGAGAAATCTTCGCCGAGGTCATAGCGGATCAGCTCTGTGCCGTTTGCCTGATCCATAATGTGGATATAAGCGTTGCTTACCTGACCAAAGTTCTGACGGCGTGCTTCTGCATCGTCGATGGTAACGGTGAATGCAATCCTGCTGATGTTCTGGGGAACGAGAGCCAGATCGATCTTGATCACTTCGTCATCGCCATCGCCTGCACCTGTTCTGTTGTCGCCTGTATGCTCAACAGCGCCGGAAGCGTGCTTGAGGTTGTTATAGAATACAAAATCTGCATCGCTGAATACTCTGCCGTTATCACCGCAAAGGAAAGCCGCAGCATCCAGATCGAAATCAGCAGAACCATCGTACTTGTTGGTGTCCCAGCCAAGACCAACGAAGATCTTTGTAAGACCCGGATTGGATTTTGTCAGATCTACTTTCTGTCCTTTTGATAAACTTACTGCCATGATGAATTACCTCCTGAAATTGAATTGATTATTTTCAGCAGAACCCTTCGGTTCTGTGATTTACTGTTTGGAAATTGCTTTTGTGATTGCCTTGCGGATCATGTCGATCGGAATGACCATGATAGAGATGCCGATGCAGATCAGCCAGTGGAGCGGCTCAAGAGCGTGTACGTTCAGGAAATCGCCGCCGAAGGTCACGAAAATAAACTGCATTGCAAAGATGATGAACATGACAATGAGGAACGTCTTGTTTCTGCCAATGTGTTCAAAGACATTGATGTGTTCTGTGCGGGCGTTGAAGCCGTTCCAGCTGATCGCCATCATAAAGGTCGCAAACAGCGCCGAGCAAAGGTAGACAGGTCTGCCGTCAGAAGCTAAGATATTGGCAGAATCGCCGAACCAGCCCGACATAAACGGAATAAAGAGGATGCCCAGGCACACAAAGGTGATATAAAGCGCGCTGATGAGAATCTGAACGAACATCTTTTTGGTAACGATGCTTTCCTTTCTGGGGACGGGTTTGTCTTTCATATATTCCTTCAAAGCAGGTTCGCTGCCGAAAGCAATTGCGGCAAGAGTGTCCATCGCAAGGTTAATGAGCAGAAGCTGAACGACTGTCAGCACAACGTTGACGCCCATCAGAGGGCCTAAGAAGCAGATCAGCACAGCCGCAACGTTGACGGTCAGCTGGAAGATCAGGAACTTTCTGATGCTCTTGAACATGGTTCTACCGTAAAGGATCGCTTTTTCGATCGAGAGGAAGTTATCGTCAAGGATCGTGATGTCGCCTGCTTCCTTGGCGACCTCCGTACCGCTGCCCATTGCAAAGCCGACATCGGCTTTTTTCAGCGCAGGCGAGTCATTCACGCCGTCACCTGTCATGCCGACTACATATTCCATTTCCTGCGCCACACGCACCAGACGGCTCTTGTCCGTCGGCAGCGCACGGGAAACGACTCTCAGGTGCGGCATGATCTCTTTGAGCTGATCGTCTGTCTTTTCGGCAAGTTCTGCGGAAGTGAGGGCTACGTCCTGATGAGATTGTAACAGTCCGGCTTCCTTTGCGATCGCCACAGCGGTCTCTTTTCTGTCGCCTGTGACCATCACGACCTGAATGCCTGCATTCTGCACTTCTCTGATCGCATCCACGGCTTCCTTACGCACGTTATCACGGATGCTGAGCACGCACACAAGGGTCAGATCACCTTCTGCGTGATCTCCGAGTGCCTTTGCAACGGCTAACAGTCTCATGGAACGTCCTGCCTGCGTATCCATATAGGATGTCAGGTAATTTCTCTCTGTCAAAGGCTTGGTCGTGCCGTTTTCGTCAATATAGTGAGTACATCTTTCGATGATCTTTTCGGGCGCACCCTTGATGTATGTCATACTGCTGCCGTCCTTGATGACGGTGACGCTCGAATACTTCTTTGCGGAATCGAATGCATCAAAGGACTTGACTTCTTCCTTTGACATTTTGTTGACTGCATCGGATTCCATCAGAAACGCCATCAGTGCGCGGTCTGTGCTGTTGCCGCCGATAATCGCGCCCTCGCTGGCAACAGCGCCGTTGTTGATGCCGATCCCTGTGATGACATCGAACATCAGGCTCTTATTCATTTCAGAGAGTTTCTGATACACCTTTACATTGCCTGTGGCAAGCTCTACAACAGACAGCTTGCCTTCGGTGATCGTACCTGTCTTGTCGCTGAACAGCAAACTCAGACTGCCGGCTGTTTCCAAGCCGTTTATCTTGCGGACAAGAACGTTGTCCTTTGCCATTCTCAGACTCTGGAAGGACAGCAGGATCGAAGTCAGCATCGGCAGACCTTCAGGTACTGCGCAGACGATGACGGTGACGGCTACGGTGATCGCATCCAGGATCAAACGGAGCCATCCGAAGAAATCTGTCGGGATATTGCCCGTGAGCAGTGCTTTGAGCAGAACGGCAATGATGATCGCCGCTGCGCCGATATAGCCAAATACGGAGATCTGCTTAGCGAGCTTTCCGAGCTTGACCTGAAGCGGCGTTTCTCTGGTGTCCTCCTGAACTTCCAGCGCAAGCTGACCGAACAGGGTGGTATCACCTACGTTGTCGATGCGGATATAGCCTTCGCCGCCGCATACGACTGTGCCTCTGTATGCGTAGAATTTGTTCAGCAGGTCTTTTTTGTCAAATGATTCGTTGTTTTCGTTCGGGTGCTTTTTAGCTTCTTCTGTTTCACCGTTCAGGGCGGACTGATCGACCTTGATCTCGCCCTCAACGACCACGCCGTCCGCAGGGAACTTGTCGCCTGCCTGAACGAACACGATATCACCGACAACGACTTCGCTGACGTGGATCTCCTTCAAAGCGCCGTTTCTCAGCACCTTGGCGGTCTCCTTTGCTTCCTCTTCCTGTTTCAGAGCGGAAGCCTTGTTTTCCTGACGGTATTCACTGATGGAAGATACACCGTTTGCGATAAGGATCGCGATCAATACACCGACAGGCTCAAACCATTCCGCCTGTCCGATACAAACCAGAACGACCTGCACAACCAGTGCAACCAGAAGGATCATGATCATCGGATCCTTGAAGCCCTCCAATATTTTTTTCCATAGCGGATCAGGAGGAATCTGCGTCAGTTCATTAGAACCATGTTCCTCTCGGCTTTTGAGTACCTGCTCATCTGTCAATCCTTGCAGTTTCATAATTTTCTCCTTTTTAGCCCGAAGCGTTAGTGTTCCACTCCTTCAAGCTCAAGTATTGTATCTGATATTTCAAATTATACAATAGTTTTCCAATTACGTCAAGCAATTGTCGTCAAACACCGACAAAAACATAATAAAAATCACATAAAAGATATGGATCTCTCCAAAAAATAGGATCTCTCTGCCTGATTTATGAGATCGGATAGAATTTCTGTCACATTTGATTTTTTTGACGCATCCTGACAATATCAACAGACTTCTTCGGGAACCGGAGAAGTGCCGTATTACGCAGGATATTTTGTGCCGGAAAAAGCGTCTCGAGTGCAGCACTGCTTGGTGTCATGCAAGGGAGAGACACAAAGTAAGACGGTGCTTCGGAAGTTTCCAAGGAAGTCTAATGAATTCTGTACAACAAAGCAATAAAGATATTGACAGATATCGTCGAAAACAGTATAATTTATGATAGAATTTTTGTGTTTACCAATCAGTGCATGAAATTTGAACGATTCTCTTTCAGACGGAGGAACAATGGATAAACGTAACATTATATATTATACAGACGAGCTGAACGACGAATTTTCGACCGCTCAGATCGAACCGAAAAAGATCGATGAAAACTATGTGTATCTTCATCATTCTCTTTTTAAGCGCTTTACCCATTTCTTTTGGTATCGTATCATCGCCACGCCGATCGCTTTTCTGTATGTCAGGTTTACCTTTCGACAGAAAACCATAGGACGCAAGGCTTTTTCAAAGTGCAAGGACAGCGGCTATTTTATGTACGGCAACCATACACAGGTCGTGGGCGATCCTTTTATTCCCAATATCATTAACTTTCCGAAAAACGACTATATCATCGTCCATCCCAACAATGTGTCGATCCCCGTTTTAGGCAAAGTCACCCCGTCTTTGGGCGCTTTGCCCATCCCTGACGGAAAGGCCGCTTTCAAAAACTTCAACGAAGCCATTGAAACACATATCAAACAAAAGCACGTTGTGGTGATCTACCCCGAAGCCCACATCTGGCCGTACTATACCAAAATACGCCCCTTTCCCGACACTTCTTTTACTTACCCCTGTAAGCTCAGCGCTCCTGTCTACTGTTTTACCAACACTTACCACAAGCCGAAGTTCGGCAAACAGCCAAAGATCATCACCTTTGTAGACGGTCCCTTTTTCCCCGACCCGGAACTTCCTCTCAAACAGCGCCGCAAAAAACTGCGGGATACGGTTTATGAAACCATGTGTGAGAGAGCCAAATCTTCGGATCACGAACAGATCCGCTATATCAAAAAGGAAGAAGATCATGATTGATATACTCTTTTGCGGCAATATCGGCGTTTTCGACGGAATGCTCACCTGCATCCTGTCTATCCTGAAACGCTCCAAAACCAAAGAACCCTTTACCTTTCACCTCTTTACGATGGATGTATCCCATCTGAAGGACAATTATGTGCCTGTCACGCAAAAACAGGTGGACTTTCTCAACGAGATCGTCAGAGGGTATCATGAGGATAATCGTGTGATGCTCTATGATGTGACGGAACACTATATGAACAGCTTTTCGGGTTGTCCGAACGAGGGCGCTTACTGCTCGCCCTATACGCTCATTCGTCTGTTTGCAGACCTCTATGAGAGCATTCCTGACAAGCTGCTGTATCTTGATACCGATATCATGTTCAACAGAGATGTGCGGCTGCTTTGGAATGAGGATCTCTCAGGATTTGAATATGCCGCCGCTCCCGATCACTACGGAAAATATCTCATCCATCCGCATTATATCAATGCAGGCGTGCTGCTGTTCAATATGAAGCTGTGCAGGGAAACAGGATTGTTTCGGAAAGCCCGTGAGTGGATTCAAAAAAAGAAGCTGCCCTTTGCTGACCAGAGCGCCATCATCCGTTCCACCACACGCCGCAAGATCCTGCCGCAGCGGTATAACGATCAGAAGTTTCTGCATGACCACACTGTGGTTCGCCACTTCTCCAAAAGACTGTTCTGGCTGCCTTATCCCCATACCGATAACATCAAGCAATATCATGTTGACAAAGTGCATTCCGTTTTCAAGTATCATCAGTTTGATGATATCCTGAACGAATACCTGACTTTGAAAGAGAATTTTAAGAAAAGGACATGAGTTTATGAACCGGATAATTCCAATTTTTTACGCCTGTGACGATAATTTCGTGAAATACACCATCGTTTCACTGTATTCAATGATTCAGAATGCCTCTGTTGAGTATCGGTACAAGGTTTACGTGCTGCATACTGAGATTTCCGAAGAAACGCAGCGCAAGGTGCAGGCTTTGAAAAACGACAACTTTTCTATCGAGTTTGTGGATATGACAGATTACCTCAAATCCATCTCCGACAAGCTGCCGCTGAGAGATTACTATTCCAAAACGACTTACTACCGTCTTTTTATCGCAGAAATGTACCCTGATTACAACAAAGCGATCTATATTGACAGCGATACCATCGTTCAGGGCGATATCAGCGAGTTTTACAATACCGATATCAAAGATGCTTATGTCGGCGCCTGCCATGAACAGGTCATGCTGCAAGTGGATGAATTCGGCACTTATGTGGAAAAAGTTGTTGGTGTTTCACGATATAATTTCTTCAATGCGGGCATCCTGCTCATCAACTGCGATCAGTTCCGTCTGAAATTC
The DNA here is from genome assembly GCA_900322105.1 of uncultured Eubacteriales bacterium. GTDB lineage: Bacteria > Bacillota > Clostridia > Oscillospirales > Acutalibacteraceae > UBA1213. The sequence goes on from ONYV01000012.1 coordinate 28,222, forward strand.
GTGCTGGATAAGTTCCTCGACTATCTGCACTATTATAATTTCGTTGTCACACAGGACGAGGATTACCTCAACCTCATCTGCAAAGATCACGTTTACTGGATCGACCAGCGCTGGAACACCGAGGTGTTCTGCGAGATCTCTTATCCTATCGAACAGGCAAATATGCTGCACTATATCATGACCAGCAAGCCTTGGCACTATGAGGACTGCAAACACGCCGATATTTTCTGGCGCTATGCAAAAGAAACCTCTGTCTATGAAGAGATACTGAATGTCCTGCATTCTTATTCTGACGAAGAAAAAGAAAAAGACAAGCTCGTGCAGGAAAAACTTGTCAAGCTCGCCATAACCGAGATCGAACGTGACGACAACTTCCTCAACCGCATCAACCGTGACAAACGCGCAAAAGATCGTGTGGAGATCCTCCATAAGATCGAACAGTTTGAACGGGAAGGAAGATTCGATGAGGACGTTGAAGCCGATCCTCCCGGACGTGTTCTCGAACCGGACGAGATCGAATATATTCAAAAAAGCATCACCGACAAGCTGAAAGCAAAGATCGCTTTCATGATCGCTCACCGATTCGTCAACGGTCTGATCAAGGACAAAAAATTCATCATCAAAGAAATGAGAGGTTTGGAAAACTTCACAAATCTCGACTGCGGCGCTGTCATCACCTGCAACCATTTCAACGCCTTTGACAGCTTTGCCATTCAGCTCACTTATGAAGCATCAGGGCACAAAGATCGCTCTTTCTGGAGAGTCATTCGTGAAGGCAACTATACTTCTTTCCCGGGCTTTTACGGCTTTTTGATGCGCCACTGCAATACGCTTCCCCTTTCTTCTAACCGTAAGACCATGAAAAAGTTTATCGCCGCCACCAACGAACTGATACAAAACGGCAACTTCGTTCTGTTCTACCCTGAACAGAGTATGTGGTGGAACTACCGCAAGCCAAAGCCTCTCAAGAGCGGTGCTTTTATGTTCGCTGCCAAAAACCACGCGCCTGTTCTGCCCTGTTTCATCACCATGAAGGATTCCGATGTGATGGGCGAAGATGGTTTCTATGTGCAGGAATACACCATTCATGTAGCAAAGCCCATTTTCCCTGACGAAAGCCTTCCCTACCGTAAGCAGATCGACGACATGATGCAGAAAAACTATGATGTCTGGAAAGATATCTACGAAAAAGAATATCACATCGCCCTGACCTACACCACCGAAA
>ONYV01000137.1 GCA_900322105.1 uncultured Eubacteriales bacterium
GCGATGATCTTTCCGCCGATGCACGCCTGTATCGGCACTTCAAAAAGCTGACGCGGTATCTTTTCCTTGAGCTTCTCCGCCATCTTTCTGGCTCTGCCGTATGCCTTGTCCGCATGGATGATGAACGACAGCGCATCCACCACATCGCCGTTGAGCATGATATCCAGCTTGACCAGCTTCGATTCCTCATATCCCGACACTTCATAGTCAAAGGACGCATAACCTCTTGTACGGGATTTCAGCGTATCGAAAAAGTCATAAACGATCTCCGCCAAGGGCAGCACATAATGAATGTCCACTCTGTCGGAGTCGATATATTTCATATCCTTAAAAATTCCTCTTCTGTCCTGACAAAGCTCCATAATATTGCCCACGTATTCCGACGGCGCATAAATATGGGCTTCTGTGACAGGTTCTTCGGCTTTGGCGATCTGTCCGGGGTCGGGATAGTTGGTTGGATTGTCGATATATTCCACCGTACCGTCGGTTTTCGTGATACGGAAAATAACACTCGGAGCGGTAGTGATCAGGTCAAGATTATATTCTCTTTCCAGACGTTCCTGAATGATCTCCATATGCAGCAGTCCCAAAAAGCCGCAGCGGAAACCAAAACCAAGCGCTACAGAAGTTTCAGGCTCAAAAGAAAGGGCTGCATCGTTCAGTTCGAGTTTTTCGAGAGCTTCCCGAAGGTCGGGATATTTTGCGCCGTCCGCAGGGTAAATGCCGCAGAACACCATCGGCTGCACCGCACGATATCCCGGCAGCGGTTCGGGCGCAGGGTCGGCGGCGGTGGTTACGGTATCGCCCACACGGGCATCGCTGACAGTTTTGATCGACGCTGCAATATAGCCTACTTCGCCTGCATAGAGCGCCTTTGCAGGCTCCAGACTGGTAGCGCGCATAAAGCCAAGCTCCACGACCGTAAATTCCTTTCCCGTTGCCATCAGACGGATCGTATCCCCGACCTTCAGGCATCCTTCTTTGACACGGACATAAATGATCACGCCCTTGTAGCTGTCGTAATAAGAATCGAAGATCAGTGCCTGCAAAGGTTTGCTGTCATCGCCCTGCGGCGGCGGCACAAGCCTGACGATCTGTTCCATTACATCGTGGATATTGATGCCCACCTTTGCAGAAATGCAGGGCGCATCCTCCGCAGGCAGACCGATCACATCCTCAATCTCATTTTTTACCCTGTCGGGGTCAGCACTCGGCAGGTCGATCTTATTGATAACAGGAACGATCTCCAGACCTGCATCCAGCGCTAAATAGGTATTGGCGAGGGTCTGCGCTTCGATTCCCTGAGAAGCGTCCACGACAAGTACAGCGCCCTCACAAGCCGCCAGCGATCTTGACACCTCATAGTTAAAGTCCACATGACCGGGGGTATCAATGAGGTTAAACACATACTCTTCCCCGTCGTCCGCATGATACACCAGCGTAACGGCATGAGCCTTGATGGTAATGCCTCTTTCCCTTTCGAGATCCATATTATCCAGAAGCTGATCTTCCATATCACGAACCGCAACCGACTGTGTCTGCTCCAATATCCTGTCCGCCAAAGTCGACTTTCCGTGATCTATATGTGCAATGATGCTGAAATTTCTGATTTTTGATTTATCCGATGCCATAATGATTATCACCTGCTATATCGTTATTCTCTTTTATTATAACACAGCAGGATAGGTTTTGTAAATCAAATTTCCGTGTAATTTCAGGGTTTTTGATTTTAGGCAATACAGAAAAGGACAAAAAAGGGGAAGCTGCAGCAAGGTACAGCTTCCCAAAGGAAAGGATGGTTATTTCAGCACAAAGACGCTGTGAGCAGGCATGGTCAGGGTCTGACCGTCCAGCTTGATGGAATCGTCATAGGGCGTTTCACGATAGAGAGCGTCATTTGCGTTATGTGCGAGGATGTAGCCGCGCATTTCGTTGACTTTGAAGTCGGAGGAAGGAATGGTCACGGTTGCGGAAGTTTCTCCGAGGTTATACATCACTAATACGCTGGAATCCTTGTAGGTAGAGATAAAACCTGCGGTCTCTTTCTTGTCCTCGAATGTCAGCGCCTTGATGGTGCCTCTTGCGATCTCAGGGTTCTGATTGCGGAGAACGATGGCGCGTTTGTAGAAGCTCATCAGAGACTGATCGTTTTTCAGAGAGCTTTCTACAGAGATGGTCGGTTCATCTTCCATCTTTGTGCCGCCGGGGATCTTCTTAACATAGCCGTCTGCGTCTGTTGTTGACCACAGCATACCTCTGCGCACGTCAGGATCGGGCGGATTTACACCGTCCATTTCGATCTCTTCACCGTAATAAATGAAGGGGTTGCCGGGCGCTAAGATATACATTGCCGCAGCAAGTCGTTTTTTGGTATCGTTCGTAATAAACTCAGCCGATCTGACGGTATCGTGGTTAGACAGGAATTTGGCGTCGATCGCATTCGGGTTGTTCTTCAAAAGCTGTCCCTGCCATGATTCCAGGAAAGAAACAAAGCCTGCGGCGTCTGAACCGTTGATGCTCAGGTTAAAGCTGCCCTTCGAGCCTTGTCCCTTGAAGTTGAAGAAGCTGTCAACGCCTGATTTGTAGTATTCAGCGATGGTGGTGGAATCCGTCCAGCACTCACCGACCATATACACATCTTCCTTGACGCTCTTAGCGTAGTCATAGAGCCATTTCAGGTCTTCGATGGAACTGTCGTTATCATGCTGACCGTATTTTCCGTCCACACTCTCGAACCACAGTACAGCGTCCAGACGGAATCCGTCTACGCCCATATCGAGCCAGTATTTGGTGATCTTTTTCAGTTCTTCCCTCAGTTCAGGATTTTTGAGGTTCAGGTCGGGCATTTCAGAAACGAAATTACTCTCATAATACCAGTCGTCAACATTTGCTTTTGACCAGCCGTCAATGTTGTTGCCCTTTTCAAAATGATAATACTGTGCGTAGCCGTCTGTCTTGCCTTCCTTCAGTTCATCGAGCGCTTTGCGGAACCACTCGTGTTTACTGGAGGAATGATTGATCACGAGGTCGATGATCACGTTGATGCCGCGCTTATGAGCCTCGTCCAGCAGGGTTTTGAAATCATCGTTTGTACCGAAGATCTCGTCCACGGTGTAATAGTCCTGCACGTCATACTTATGGTAAGAAGGCGACTGCATGATGGGCGTCAGCCAGATGCCGTCAATGCCCAGATCTTCTGTCGTTTTGGGATCGCCGTCATTCAGATAATCAAGGTGTTGTGTAATACCCTTGAGGTCGCCCTTGCCGTTGCCGTCCGAGTCATAGAAGGAATAGGGGAAGATCTCATAGAAGGTTCTGAATTTATCTTTTGAAGATTCATACGAAACCGTTTTGAAGCCGCCGTCTTCGGGGATGTTGGATTTCACAACGGGCGCAGTACTGACAGCAGAGGTTTTTGAGTTGCTGTCATCGCCGCCGCAGCCGCCAAGGATCACCGTACTCATCAGACCCGCCGCTAACAGAAGGGCGCAAAGTTTGCGTTTTGTCATAAAATGTTCTCCTTTCTTAAGAGTACTCATCTATCATTGTCTTTTCCACATATGCTTTGAAATCAGGCTCTGTGGGAAAAACGCTTTTGCTATTGGGAAGTATCCTGATAGAAGCGATATGATCGATTGATAAATGGCCTCTTTTTTGTGTAAGAATAAAGCAGGGAGCATACGCATCCCTGCTTTGGATTTGTGGTAAATTAACCCTTTACAGCGCCGCCTGTTACGCCGGATACATAGTATCTCTGCATGACTGTGAAGAGAATGGTGATCGGCACTGCGATCAGCACTGCACCTGCGCAGAAGGTCGTAAAGTAGTTGTTGATATGATCCTTATCGATCAAGGTATAAAGACCGAGAGCGATGGTATAAGCCTGCTCGTTATCCTTCATAAAGTAGCTTACGAAGATGTAGTCTGCCCACGGACCGAGGAAGGTGGTCAGAGCGGTATAAACGATGATCGGCTTAGAAAGCGGAAGGATGATGACCCAGAAAATTCTGTTGCTGGTTGCGCCGTCGATGCGGGCAGCCTCGTCCAGTGATCTCGGGATCGTATCAAAGAAGCCCTTCGCCACCTGATATCCCAGACCTGCGCCTGCGGAGTATACGATAACCAGCGCAAAGAGCTGCTGATCGAGGTGGAAGATCTCCATGATGCTGTAGGTAGCTGCCATAGACATGAAGCCCGGGAACATACCGAGGATCAGACCTGCATTCAGGAGCTTTTTACGGCTCTTAAAACGCAGACGGGAGAGGGCATAGGATACCATCAATACGAACAAGGTAGAGATGATACAGGAAAGAACGGCGATGATGAAGGTATTGATCATCCAACGACCGTAAGGAACGTTAGGATCGGTAAACAATGTCTGATAGTGTTTGAAAGTAAAGCCTTCGGGGAAGAGGTGGGATGATACA
>ONYV01000285.1 GCA_900322105.1 uncultured Eubacteriales bacterium
CTGACGGACAGACCTCTCAGACTTCTCAGGCATCAAGCGCTGCTTCTGAAGTTTCGTCCACATCTTCCGCTCAGGCTTCGGGCACTTGATCTTACCGCCCAAGCCCCCTCTGAACCATATCGGATCAGCCAAAACCCAATAAAGTTCAATTCTTGACGGAGGTAAACAATAATGAATAGTAAAAAGCAGCTCAAAATTTCAGGATTTATTATTGCGATAGCGATCATATTGATACTCTGTATTATCTTTTTGCTCGCAGTGCAGGTTCCTTTCCTGCAAAAGAAGGATACCTATGAAGCAAGTCACGCTTCTGCTGTCAGCCAGATCAATTACTATAACTCGTATCTCGATAACGCCAGCGCTGTGGAATCGAATATCGCTTCTATGCTGGAAGAATATCAGACCAAAAACCCCATTCTCTATTCAAACGCAGCCAAGACCCCGAACGAGATCAGAGCGATGCTTAAAAACCTGAAATACGAGCTCGAATCTCTCTCTATCAGCACAGGTAATGAAGACACCCTTGGCAGAAGGACGGTAGAAGGCGGCGCTCTCTATTCGACCAGCATCAGCTTTGGCTTCTCAGGCTCGGTCGAAAACCTGAAAAAGACACTCGACTACCTTGAACTGAAGGCAGACGGCGCATATTACATCAACTCCATCAGCGTGGAGCCTTATGTAGATACAGGCAGCTCCTCGGGCGCAACTGTATCCAATGCAACAGGCGGCGTAAGCTCTAAGTATACCTTTGGCATTCGTATGAGCCTGTACTATTTCGAGAAGGTCGAAATTGCTGTTGCTTCCTCTTCTTCCGCATCTTCAGCGGCGTGATCCTCTGAAATGACAAAGAAGGACGAAACAGTATGCAGCCTTTACAATATCTGAGTACCACAGGCGGTATGATATGGACTGCCGTCTGTGTGCTGGCAGGTGTACTTTTCACATGGCTTTCCTATCGCATTATCAACGTCATTCCCGCTTCGTGGCTCTGTGATTACGGCGAAACGCCGGGCGCTGAGCTGCTCTCCGGTCAGCGTGTGAAATATGTCCCGTCCGGCATCATTATGTCCATCATTACTGCAGTGTGTCTTGTTCTTTGCAGGCTGCAGTTTAATAAGGGATATGATATCTACTTTATCCTCTTTTCTCTCGTGATCGTGGTATCCCTCATGATAGCGATCTGTGATGTCAAATATACCATCATTCCGGATCAGTTTACCATAGCGCTTGCTTTGCTTGGGCTGATCGTGAGTGTCTATGATCTCGTGCGCGGCTTTGGCATCCTGCATACTGCATGGTGGTCGCCCATCGCCGGCGCTGCCATCGGTGCAGGTACTATGATCCTGATCGACCTGATCGGAATGCTTATCTACAAGCGTACAGGCATGGGATTCGGCGATGTCAAGCTGTTTGCCGCCGTCGGTCTTATCACAGGCTTCCCCGGAACGATTCTGAGCGTTATCATCTCTATGATCACGGGCATGATCTGTTTTGTCATTATCCTGTTGGCAGCAAAAATCCTTGCTGCAAGACATCCTGCGCAGGAAACTGTCGCAGATCCTGAAAGCTCCGTTTTGCAGACCGCAGCCGAAACAAATGATGCGGGCTTGCAGTCGGAAGATGCGCAGACGGAAGAAACGCAGGAAACAGAAGACGAAAAAGGCGGTTTTTATCTTGCCTTTGGTCCCTATATCGCCATATCACTGATATGCTATTTGTGTCTTTATGATTGGATCTATCATTTGACAGAACTATATTTGAATTTATTTTGAGTGTAAGGAGCTGACAACATGAAGGCCGGTAACTTGAAGATCGGACAGATACTGATCAATTCCGGAGATATTACGGAGGAACAGCTGGAAGAGGTGCTTGAAAAACAGCGCAATTCCGAAACGAAAAAGCGTATCGCCGACATACTTATCGAGGAAAAGATCGTAACTGAGCAGCAGGTGTGCAGAGCCCTTGAAAAGCAGCTCTTTATGCCCTATATTGACCTTGACACGGTGACGATCCCCGAAGAGATCGCCACCATCATTCCCGAAGAAATGGCGACCAAAAATATGGTCATCCCCATTGAGCAGGACGGACGATTCCTCACCGTTGCTATCGCAGACCCCCTGAACTATAAAGGACTCAAGGATCTTTCGATCGCTACCAGAATGAAGATCATGCCCGTTATCGCCGAACCCTCGAAGATTACCGGTAAGCTGCGTGAAATGTATGCCGCACAGAAGGCAATCGACGACGCTAAGGAATTTCTGGAGTCGAAGGGCGGCAAGAGCAAGGCCCAGCAGGAGGC
>ONYV01000071.1 GCA_900322105.1 uncultured Eubacteriales bacterium
GGTTTTACATTGTATTTGTCAAGCGCCGTTTTCGCTTCCAGACCGATCACAGACTGATGCAGCAGTACCTGATTCAGCACAGAGCCTAATACATATCGGTATCCTTCTGAATGTGTTGCTACTTCTACCGCTTCGGAAATAGCGCATCCAAGGCTGCCTGTCGTTCCGGGATGCTCTGCAAGGATCTTTCTGCCGATCTCTGTTGTCATGGACGGAGAAGGCGTTACGTCTGCGCCGTAGGTGCGCATTACTTCTCTGCGGAAAGGCTTCTGCTCATAGCTGACCTTTACCATAAAGACCTTGCAGTCCAGTCCGAGATAGGCGCACGCCATCGAAAGCGCCGTTCCCCACTGACCTGCTCCTGTTTCGGTCGTCACGCCCTTCAAGCCTTGCTTTTTGGCATAGTATGCCTGCGCAATGGCAGAATTCAGCTTATGGCTGCCGCTGGTATTATTGCCCTCGAATTTATAATAGATCTTCGCAGGCGTGTCCAGCGCTTTTTCCAGACAATATGCACGAATAAGAGGTGACGGACGGTACATTTTATAAAAATCACGGATCTCCTGCGGAATCGGGATATAAGCAGTGTCGTTATCCAGCTCCTGAGCAACCAATTCTTCACAGAAAATGCCGCTCATCTCTTCGGCTGTCAGCGGTTTGCCTGTTCCCGGATTCAGCAGCGGCGCAGGCTTATTCTTCATATCGGCACGTACATTATACCAGTTCTGAGGGATCTCGTTTTCGTCAAGATAAATTTTGTAAGGGATCTTGTTTTCGCTCATGGTGATTCTCTCCTATCCTGTTAATATAAAATGAGGTTTCCTTAGAAATGCTTGCTGTGGATGATAGTATGTCATGATCGGGGACTTGATCGGCACAGCTTAGAATAAGCTGCAAAGTGCATCAAGGTTGATTCGATTCAGCTTTGCCATCGTCTGGTCAATTGTATCATCACTTGATCCCTCCCACAAATCAAAAAACCTGTCCTGACATTCTCCATCTCAAAGAATGTCGGGACAGGTCGATCCTGCGGTGCCACCCAACTTGACGTGTATTTCACGCCCACTCACTCGTACTATCATACGCTGACCATTTTGACGGTCGGTCTGTTCCGTCTCACATACTCCGCAAACTGCGTTTCCGTTCGCCCTCAGAAGTCCATTCAATACAGTCTTGCCCTGCTGTGATCGCACCGTCCACAGCTCTCTTGGAGAGAAGGTTCTGTACCTACTTACTCTTCCTCATCGGTTTAATGGTATTGTATAACAAATTGTCCCTATTGTCAATACTTATATAAATAAAGTACAAAATTTTCCTTGTTTATTTCGGGATGATCGGATGAGCATACCATTATGGAAGATCATATGAAAATAGCTTATCTTGAAAATATGATACACCTCGAAATATATACTCAATCCGTGAACAAAGTTTGCTTAATCTGCAAACAGTCGGAAGTAAGCTCCTTCGTTTTCAATGACGCCGAAAGCTCTTGCGCGGTATGCGATCTTCGTTGCCCAGTTGGTATGAGGCTTGATCTCGTTCATTTTATTGCTGCCTTCTCCCTTCAGAACGCCTCCTTCGGGATTTCCGAGTATCATCATCGCATCAAGGTATTCTTCTTTAGTAACTGCCATCAGCGCATTGACAAACTTGACATGAGTCGGATGTATCACCGTCCTGCCGATAAAACCGTTGGCCTTGTCAAGTATCACTTCACGCAAAAGACCGTCTATCTCATTGTTAACAAGCGGTACACGTTTGAGCAGATAGTCTTCCAACCCATGCTCGGGAAGCGTATCAAACATCAATTCTTTTGGCGCACGAAAATATTCCCACACAGGACCCGATATCACAAAATCGTTGTTCCTGCCGAATACATTGATGATGTCCGCTAAACAGTCCCGTACAGGAGCGATATCATAGATCGTGTAGTCCACACCTCGCCGCACGCCGAACACAGAAGAAAAATCCGTTCCTCCGACTCGCACCTGTAACACAAGATCACGGTATTCCAAAAGGATCTCTTTGATCTTCAGCAGCTCGTCCATTCTCGATTCTTTATAAGCGACAGCAGGGTCTTCAATGATCGGCATACCATAGAGTATCTCTCCGAAACGGCGGTTCAAATGACGAAGCAGTTCATAATATGCCCTGCCGTTCTGAGCATTGAATTTCGGAAAATTGATGCCGCAGAGATAGCGTATCTGACTTTTTTTCAGCTTTGCGGCAAATCGTTCAAACTGCTGCAAGTCTCTGATGCGGACAAATATCAGCGGAACACTGTCTTTTGAAAGCGTCCCCTGTTCTACAGCATTGCCGACCGTATCGAGCAGCCGATAAACATTTTCCTCCGCCTGCAGCACCTGCGCTTCAGGGCAGGCGTCCTCAAAACAAAAAACGATGGTAGTCAGCCCCGAAAGATTGCCTGAAAGAATCTTGGGCGCATAGTCTTTCGTACCGGGCATATACATGGTAGCGCCCAAAGAGTATTGCAGCAAGCTCCTGTCAGTATATTTATCAAAGCTCTCAGGAGCCAGAACAAAGGGAAAATCGGGATGATAGAGATGATGCTTCATTTTTATGTAATGATCCTTTCGATTTGATGGAATAGACTTGCTCGGAAACCGGAGAAGTGCCGTATTACGCAGAAGAGACAAGTAAGACGGTGCTTCGGAAGTTTCCGAGGAGGTCTGATAATTGTATCTACAAATGATTATTATACCATACATTCCCACAATTGCAATGCTGAATTAGCGATACTGAAACAGCGCAGCATCCGCAAATATACTCTTTCAAGCAAAAAAAGTAGCGACAATTCGACTATCAAAGTTCCATCCGTCTGCATAGCGATCCCTCCAAAGAATACGGAGGGATCTTTTTCTGTCATTTGTGATGTATTTTCCTGCAAAGTAAACAGATAACCTGAAAAATCAGCATTACGTTATTGAATTTTACTGTATTTTAGTATATGATTATAGTATATGGTACTAAAAATTTACTGCGGGGGTTTTTGCATTGGGATTTGTCAAAAAACTTGTAGAGAAAAAGTATTTTTGGGTAATTTTCTTTTTTTTGCTGATCGTATTCTTTTCATTCATGCTGCATCTTGCCATCTCAAATGACGAAAAGGCTTCTCAGCCCTCGGATGATATGATCCGAGCGGAAGCAAAAGTCATCAATTTTCCTGACAGCTATTCCATCATACAGGACGGCAAAGCACGGGAGCTTTATACAGGCATCCAGATCTCGATCCAGTTGAGCGAAAAAGAAAAATATGAAGGTCTGCTTGAAGGTACAGTTCCAAAAGATAAAGTAGATAAACTCGAATATGGTTCTATGCTCAAAGTAAAATATTCGGAAAAAAACCATTCGCTCTTTTTCTTTGCTGACGATCCGCCTGTTCGCAGACGGGTGTTCCTCTATATCGTCCTTTCAATCCTGATCGCAATGAGTATCGGAGCGACTATTTTTTCTTCCAAGGTGCTTCAGGTCTTGTCACACAGAAAAGTCATGAAAGAAAACAAAGAAGAGATCCTCCGTCAAAAAGCACAGGCAGAAGAGGACGCTTCCAGATATGATGGTATGTTTGGAAATGAAAAAGGCACAGACTATACGCCCTTCAATGATAAAGGAATTGATTATAATGCTTTGTACGAGCAGAATAAACAGTTAGATGATGCCGCTTACAACAGTGATGACACTTATACAGGCTACGGCGATGTAAGTTTTAGCGCTGCCGATCCTGCGCCGACATCTGCCTACGGCACTCCGAGCTTTGGTGCTGCCGATCCTGCACAAACATCTGCCTACGGCACTCCGAGCTTTGGCGCTGCTGAAACTACCACAGCCGATATGAACAGCTACGGTATGCCAAATGCTTCGATGGATGCACCATACGACCCGAACGCTCCCTATACCGGTTATGGTATGCCTAACGTTTCTATGGACACCGCTTATGATCCGAACGCTCCTTACACAGGCTATTGATATTTCTTATTTATTTTGGAGGATCCCATCTATGAAACATTACATCACTGTTTTTTTCTCTCTTTTCGTTTGTACGATCCTCTTTCTGAGCGGTTGTCAAAACCACAAAAACGGATCTTCTGTTTTTGTGTCGTCTACGAATGAATCATACGATTCTCATATCACATCATCCGCATCTTCTGATTTGTCTGATATATCCTCTGCGTCGACAGACACTCCTGATGAAACAAGCAGCAGCTTTTCTTCCACGATGTCGGTCGCTCCACATGAAGAAAGCTCAGAAGATGTTCCACAGCATCAGCATGAGAAAACATCAGACCTCCTATCAAATAAATACTTCGTCAGCAAGCTGTCTTCAAATGCTTTTGAACATTTTGCGCTGCTTTATCATGCGGCTGTCAGCTGCGAAAAGCAAGTCAGTTTTTCAGACCCGATACCCGAAGAAGAACTGGATCTTCTGATGTGGCTGCTGAATTATGACTGTCCTGAGCTGATCCATCTGACGGGCGACTATTATCCCGAATACAGTCCGTCAGAAGCCGAAAAAAACATGATCAGCGGTCTGTCTTTTCAATACTGTATGGATCGTAAGTCTTACCAAAAGTGTACGAAAGAGCTTGATGAATATCTCGACGATCTGAAACGCACAGTTCAAGGAATGAACGATTATCAAAAAGAGCTGTATATCTATCAGACCATATTCAAGGATCTCGTTTTCGATGATTATGCACCTCACGCAGGCTCTATTTACGGTGCGCTGATCGATCATTCCGCACGGTGCGAGGGCATCAGCAAAGCCTTCGCTTGGTGTATGCAAGGATGCGGAATGGAATGTCTTACGATCGTCGGTACGCCGCTTTGGGAAAACTCCAGTGCGTACTCAAGCCACTCTTGGAACATTGCGCTTGTAGACGGAAATTATTATCATGTTGACCTCGCAGCGGACAATCTACCCTCTCTCCGTGATGAAAAAACCTCTCCGCTGTTTGGTTTCTTCAATTCAGACGATGAACAGGTTTCACGTACACACCTCATTCACTCGATCTTTAACGAATTGGGCGTTCCTGCCTGCTCTTCAAAACTGCTCAACTATCACATCTACAACCATCTCTATATTGACAGTCAAACCGATATACAGCAGCAGTTTTTTGGGATACTAAAAGAGCATTATCAAAAAAACTCCGAAACGACCCTATCGATCCGTATGGAAAATGAAGCGGCATATCATCGTTTTATCGAAAACTGCAGCGACTGGTTTTCACGATTTCTGACTGAATATGACCTGCCTGAATGCTATGACGAGTTGGTTTTCAACGATGTTTCACTGACCTGTATTCTGACAATACGCCCTGATGACTCACTATAAAGGCTGACTTTGCATTACATATTTTTATGGATCTAACATAATTATTTACTGAGATCATACGATCAGTTATTCTGATCTTAACATATCTGTACAGGGGGAAACTACTATGAAGAAAAAATTGTCGATCGACAGGATCGGTAAAAGAGGCAGTATCGCACTGCTCATCATCGGAATATTCTGTCTGTTCTTTGGCATATATCTTCAGATCCAGGCAAATAAACTTCCTGATGATGCCATTGAAGTAACCGCCGTGATCAGCGCATTTGATAATCACGATCAGTCCGCTTACCAGACCACTTCCACTCTTGTTACCTTCTCAATCGAAGGGACAGAGTACCGCAATGTTCCGCTGGGGCAATATGAAGCCTCGTGGAAGATCGGAGATACTCTGAACATTTGCTGTAATAAAAACGACCCTTCTCAGATCTGGACAAGAACCATGCAGTACCGTGGCGTCTTCTACATCATTTTTTCCGCCTCATTCCTGCTGGTCAGCATTTATAAGCTCCTGCTTTTTCGCAAAGCACGAGGAAACAATGATAATGAAAGCGATATGGATGAAAGCGGTCAGGAAAAGTTCAAGATATCTTCCTTTATCATCCCTCTTGCATCGGGGATTCCGTTTACTGTCACGGGCATTCTGTACCTGATCTTTGAACATTCTATCTTCGGGATCGTGATCATTATCTTTGGCGCTATGGCCATTATAACAGGTATCTTTTCTCTGTTGGATTATATCAACCTTAAGCGCAGGAAATGAAAAGATACTACTTTTTTCTGCCGCAGAGATCATTTTTTGTTGTGATCAGTCACATATAGCAAAGATACTCTCCTGCTTGGCGGTATTGTCTGTTGCTATATTTTTTGATCGTAGTAAACTTGAGGCAACACCGCACAAAGACCGCCTTGCGGCTTAGCGCCACATCTGCGGCACTATCTTTGTGCGGTATTGCCTTGATTTGCAGCTTGACAAAAAATAAATATCTTGTGATTTCTTTATGAAGAAGGATGTATAAAAGATGGT
>ONYV01000093.1 GCA_900322105.1 uncultured Eubacteriales bacterium
TATCAACCAATGTATATGTAAGAGAAGAAGCAAGCGAGCGATTTAAGTACTGCCCCAACAGCGGAGCAAAGATGGATGGAGAGGAATAAGAAATGTACGAAAATATGTATAGCCGATGGCTTAGAAATGCTCACCAGATAGATTTGTACGACTTCTATTATGGGGACAGCGATAAAAAAGAAAAAGAGGAAGAACCAGAGGATTGCCCGTACAGCGGATGCCCCGGAACAGGTCTTCGGCTGCCCGCTCCTGCCAGAGACGGAGCGTTCCGTCAGTTAAAGCCTGCGTCAGATATGAGGTGTAGACATGATGATTTGTCCGAATTGTTTTGCTCAGACGTTTGACGGAAAAAAATGTACGTCATGCCGGTATATAGTCAAGGGCGAAAGGTCTGTGGAGGATCTGAGACAGTTCTTTTTGCTGAAAAACCGATATGTGATCGGTCATTCGATCGGCGCAGGCGGATTTGGCATTACCTATGCCGCTTTGGACAAGCTCAAAAATATCAGAGTATGTGTCAAAGAATATTTTCCTGCAAGTCTGGCGGTGCGGGATCAGGACGGCGTGGTGGTGCGCAGCGCAAGACAAAGCTACGAAGAAGACTTCAAAGGCGGTATCCGCCGTTTCCTTGAAGAAGCCCGTGTGATCGAAGAAATGGAGCATATCCCCGGCGTGGTGCGTGTGACGGACTGCTTTGAAGAGAACGGAACAGCATACTATGTCATGGAGTTTCTTGACGGCGCAACGCTGAAAAGCCTTGTGCCGGAACACGGAATGGAACTGAGGGCGGCTTATGCCATCATCATGCGTGTCGGAAGGATACTTGACACCATCCACAAAGAAAAAGGCTATCTGCACAGGGATGTCAGCCCTGAAAATATCATGATCCTGCCGACAGGACGTGTTGTGCTGATCGATTTCGGCAACGCCAAAAACTACTTCATGTGCAGCAGCGGCTATTCTATGACGCTCCGACACGGCTTTGCGCCGATCGAACAATATTCCGGTGAGGACATTCAGGGACCTTTTACCGACCTCTATGCCCTTGCCAGCACCTTTTATTATATGCTGACAGGAAAGGTGATCCCCCGTGCGACAGAACGCCTGACAGGAACAGAGTATGAACCGCTGACAGCGCTCAGACCCGATATTTCGCAGGAGATCTCCGATATCGTAGATCGTGCGCTGACCATTCAGCCCTCTGAACGTACCCGTACTGTCGGAGATTTTCTCAAAGCCCTTGCATCCGTCCTCGTCACACGCAGTGATGAAGAAGGCTGTGTTCATGTATCTGTCAGCATTGACGGCGCAGTGCGGGAACAGTATACCATAGAAGAAGATAAAGAATATATCGTCGGCAGATCGGAAACGTGCGATATCGTTTTTCCGAATTGTGAAAACGTCAGCAAACGTCACTGCCGCCTGACGTTTGACAGCAAGTCCAAGCAGTTCTGCATTGAGGACTTCTCGACAAACGGTACATATGTCAACTATGTGCGGCTTGAAAAAGAAACCAAATATTACGCAGGTCCTCAGGATCTCATCATTCTTGCCAACACACGATTCCGACTGATATTGGGGGAGTAAGGTGTGAATACGACAGATCAGAACTATAGCGTGACAGAGGAATATACGCCGCAGCACCGTTTAGAGATCACGGCTTCCTCTGTGATCGGTACAAGAAAATATCAGCAGGATTCCTACGGCAGTATCGAAACAGAACAAGGCGCGCTTGCGCTGATCTGTGACGGCATGGGCGGACTGCAGGGCGGCGAAATAGCCAGCGCCCTTGCGGTCAGAATGATGTTGGAAGATTATATCCGACTGAAAACCGAGGATATCCCTGCTTTTTTGAAACGAAATGTCTGCGAGATCGACCGTCGGGTGTATCAGCTCAAAGACGAATACGGCAGACAGCTTGGTGCAGGATCGACCCTTGCCGCTGTGCATATCAAAGACGGTCTCATGCGCTGGATCTCTGTCGGGGACAGCAAAATATACGTGTTCAGGGACAATGAACTGCACTGTATCGTGAGAGAGCATAATTACCTTTTGATGCTCAACGAGCTGTATACATCGGGTCAGATCACGATCGAACAGTACCGCCATGAACAGTCGGACGCAGAAGCGCTCATCAGCTACCTTGGCATGGGAAATGTTTCTTTGATGGACACCGAGGAACGTCCGCTCAGACTGCTTTCGGGCGATATTGTCCTTATTTGCAGCGACGGACTGTACAAGACCCTGTCCGATCGGCAGATCGAAGCGGTCATCAAAGACAATTCCTTTGCGTTTGGACGCACCGCCGATGTGCTGACGCAGGAAGTCATGCGGAAAGTTCGGCGCAGTCAGGACAACACCACCGTTTTGCTGCTGAAATATATATGATGCATATCTGATACTGTCGTTTCGGGAGGTGCGCTATGCTGTTAAATAAGAAAAGTGAAGATACAGTTGTGATCGGCAAACGCTACGCCGTGAGAAATGTCATCCGTTCGGACGAATATGGCGAGGTGTGCAAAGCGTATGATACCGTGATGCTGCGAACCGTCAGAATGACAAGACTGATCGCAGAAGATGCGCCGCAGGAAGTCGGACGGGCATATGAACTCTATCGGCGCAGAGAACAGTTTTTGCAAGCCTATCGCACACTGTCAAGCCTGCGATCGTCTTCTCTGCCGCTGATCTATACCATACAGCAGGAGGGAATGGGCGCTTTTGCCGTCTATGAAAACGTCTGTGCGCCTTCGCTTGGCGAAATGCTGCGCACGGAGAAAAGAGTCAGCTTTGAAACAGCAAAAGAACGGCTGCTGCCTGTGACGGCGGCGCTGAAGCTGATGCACGACAAAGGAGTTTTTCACGGTAATGTCAGCAAGGACAGTATTGTTATGACAAACACCACCGCCGTGCTGAGTGATGCTGTCGGGATAGATGCGGATGCGGCGCAGGACATCAGGGCGCTTTTGTCGCTGATGTTTCGGATGATGACGGGAAAACATCTGCAAACGGCTCAAACGCAGGAAACGGCGGTTCAGAAGTCCTCT
Organism: uncultured Eubacteriales bacterium; assembly: GCA_900322105.1. Lineage (GTDB taxonomy): Bacteria > Bacillota > Clostridia > Oscillospirales > Acutalibacteraceae > UBA1213. The sequence continues at coordinate 3,045 of ONYV01000093.1, forward strand.
GAACATGACGCTTTGGTGCAGGACGCAAAAGAAACCCCTCTCTCTGCGCCTGACAAAATAGAAGATATTTACAGTCACTCCGATAACGGCAGTCACACGCATGACACCGATACCAAACAAAACGATGCCGAGAGTTTGCACTCTGACGAAATGGAAGATATCTACAGCCACTCCGATATCGGCAGCGGTTCAAACGGGACAGCGCAGAGAGCGGAAACGCTCCCCTCTTCTGCAAACCAAACAGCAGACGACCCGACATTCAGCATTTACAGGATCGGAGAGCTTTCTCTGCCAAATGATCTGGAATTTTGCATTCGTCAGGCGTTCCTTACCAAAGAAGGACTCAGCGCTGACGGTGTACTGACACACCTTTATCACAGCAGGGATTTTGCCGTTGGCAGACAAAACGAAAAGCCTGCCGTTTCTGTTCCGCCTGACTTTGCGGCATTAGCTGAAAAATACCATACAGAGATCAGGTCGCTCATCACGTCACTTTGAGCGCTTTGAGAAAATGTGAAATTAACAATTAGCAATTAGCAATTAACAATTATAGTAAACGACAAAAAGATTTTTACTTTGTTTGAATCTGACAATCATTCTTTCACGGTTGCCGATGGAGTAAAGTCAAAATAATAATGACGTTTACTATAATAATTAATAATTAATGTGCAATGTCCAATCATTAGTGCAATGAAACTTCATGCCGTGAGGAAGTAAGCGGCAAGCTGCCGCTCCCCTGTGGGGAATCATCGGTATTCTTTCTTCGTATCGCCGCCGCAGGCTATAAAGCCTGCTTTGGGCTTACATTTACAGACCTGCTGCTTTATTGCACTAAAGATTTAACTTGCAAGATATTTCTAAAGAGTATCAACTTTCAATACCCGAGAAAGTAAGCCCTAAGCAAGCCGTAAGGCTTGTGACGGCGGTTTAGTGGTATGACACCAACGGTACAACAATCGGGAGCGCAGGCTCTGCGCAGGGGGATCCGAGGGGGTTACAGATGAAGTATGGTTACTTGTAAAAATTGTGGAAATGTTTTTAATGAAGTGTTCGAGATATGCCCGAAGTGCGGCACAAGATATGTTGCAGAAGAAACTGTCGGGCAGGAAGAACAGAAGATCGCCGCTTTGCAGAGTGAAGCGCAGAAAAACGAAAAGAAGGCTCGCAAAAAGAAAGGCAAGGGAAAACTTGCGGCAGTGATCGGCATTGTGTGTGTGGTGATCGCCGCCGCTGTGATCGCTTTGGTTATGATCCTGAATCACAGCGCTGTCAGCGCTCAGGCGCAGGAACAGATCACGCTCGGAGAAAAATACTTTCAGAATGAGGAATATGACGAAGCGATCATCGCTTTTCAAAAGGCGATCGACATCGATACCGCTAACGCAGACGCTTATCTGCACCTTGAAGAAGCCTACCGCACGGTCGGAAACTTCCATGAAGCGTTCAAGGTGCTGCAAAAGGGCTATGAACAGACAGGTTCTGCCGAGATCAAAAAACGGCTCGATATGCTGTATGACGGCGGCGCAGATATGAAGATCGAGGGACAAGAAGTCATAGAAAACGGAAGCTGCGGCGACGGTCTTTCTTATAAAATATATGAAAACGGCATCACGGTGATCGAGGGCAGCGGCAAACTGGAAGATACCGACAAGAATAATGTGATCTGGCGTGATAAAAAAGTGACGGAAGTCTATTTGCAGGAGGGCGTTTCCGAAATCGGGAAATATGCGTTCCGTGACTGCGACACCATCACCTACCTTTCGATCCCCCGAAGTGTTGTTGCGATCGGTGAATGGGCGTTCAACGACAACGACCGCCTGACTTCTATCGAAGTTGATCCCGACAATAATTATTACAGTTCAAAAGACGGCGTTCTCTATAATAAAGAGCGTACCATTTTAGAACATTACCCCTCGGGGAAATGGGGGACGTATGTACTGCCCATGACGGTGCAGGAAGTGCGGACATGGGCGTTTGCAGGCGCAATGCAGCTGAGATATATCGGCGTTGAGGCAGGAAATGAAGCCTACAGCGCTTATGACGGCGTGCTGTACAGCAAAGATCAGGACGCTTTGGTATGCTATCCGCCGATGAGGATCGACCATTCGGGCAGTTATACACTTCCCGACACCATCAAGGTCATCAAAGCACACGCGTTTTATAAAGACGCCGATCTTGAAAGCATTATCGTTCCTGCAAGCGTGGAACAGGTGGAGTTTCATGCGTTTGAACGTCTCAGCGCTGACCAGACGATCTATTTCAAGGGCAGGGACTATGCGCCCGGCTCATGGGACAACGACTGGAACTATAAATGCAAGGCGGAGATCGTGTTTGAACCGCCCGAGCCGGAAGAGTCGTCATCTTCTCTGCCGGTGTTCCGATGAACCATAGGGCAGGATCAGACCGCAGACAAGCTGTCGGCGCTGCCTTGAATGTTCTGCTTTCGATCCGAAAGGCTGTTTGACGAACAAATGGTGATATCGTTTTGTACATCAGGAGTGCTGAATTATTCAGCGTTTCCTAAGGCAACACCGCACAAAGACCGCCTTGCGGCTTAGCGCCGCTGCTCTGCATAAGTTCCGCCAACCAATCAGCGTTCGCCTTTGGCTCCGCTTCTTGGGGCGTCACTTAATCTGCTTGCATATTTTCCGTCATCTTGCAC
>ONYV01000141.1 GCA_900322105.1 uncultured Eubacteriales bacterium
CATATTTTTAAGATGTCAAGTTATTCTCAGCCCTACGGGCTGACGGCAATTCATCCCCGACCTATAGAGGTCGGAGTCTTCTTGCCGGGGGAGGATAAACGGCATGGGTTTCACCTCCTTTGGCAGTGAATGTAGAAAAGGGGAATATCAGATTGACAGTCTGTCGATGTTTTTGACGGCTTTTGTGCTGCAAAGCAGATAACTGACGGCTGTCAGCACCATCAGAAGGATCAGCAGCAAAAGGATGATGAGCAGTGAACCGATGGGCGTAAACTTAAAGGCAAGATAGGCGCCTGCGCAAACAACCGCTTCTAATAGAATGGCGATCGCCATATTAAAGAAGATATTGTAGTTGCCGCGCAGCGCATTCAGTTCGCTGTCCCAGATGAGCTTTGGATTGACAGAATCCATATAGATACCGAAATAAGAGGTAAACACGACCGACAGCAGACTGATAACGCAGCAGAGCAGGACTAATTTTACGCCCAAGTGCAGATAGATCCCTGCGGCGATCACATAGATCAGCATTCCCGAGCCGCTGATGATGATGCTGATCAGCGCCTTGACATTGAGCTGAGCGCCGATGGACAGGGGAATGTATTTTATGAACGCTAAATGTCTGCCTTCACGGGTGATGGCGGAGGAGGCGATGCAGTTGGCGGCAGTCACCAGAACCGAAACAGCCGATATGCCAAGAATGAAGATCAGCACGATCTCTTCATTGCCTCGATGTATTTCGTAAATAAAGGATTCCAAAAAATTGGTCTTTCCCTGCAGCACATAGATCAGGTACAGGAATATCGGCCAGATCAGATTGATCAGCACACAGTTCATGAAATAAGCAGGTGTGCGGAACAGGATGCGAAATTCTTTTTTCAGATACGTCAAACAGGCAGGGCTGCTGCGGATCTTTCCGAGAGAGCCTTCCAGATCCTTTTTGCGCGCAGCTGCGCTTCTGTTGACATCCACTGCGGTTTTCAGATAAACGGCTTCTGCGATCAGCAAAAACAGCGCAACACACAGTACGTTATAGCCTAAGTAGAAGATCAGATTGACAGCGGTATTGTTTACCATAGCGGCGGTGATGAGATGTACGTGCGGGAAGATCAGATTCAGTACGCCGAGCAGGGCGTTGTGCGGATCGGACAATGCCGCCACTAAATGCTCCGAATCCAGTCCGCCGCCGGCAGAAACGACCGCAGCCAGCGCAATGATAACGGCAAAGGTCAGAAATCCCGTGATCTTGTTGACGGTATCTTTATTTTTGATAAAACCCGTCAGCAGCATCACCAGCATACACAGCACAGCGCAGTATGACAGCGGAACGATCGGCAGGGTGAGCATGGCAAACAGGGCGATCAGATAGGTGTAAAAGGGAAGACCTGCGGCGATGATGAAGCCTGCATACACGGCGATGATGAGAATAAATTCCATCACGCTTTCGCTGATGAGCGCCGCTGTAAATTTGGATGCGATGATCTGGAAGGGACGAAGCGGCAGCGGCAGCAGGTTTTCGATATCACCCGAAAAATAAAACACGCTGAAGATAACGTTCAGACCGAAGATGAAGGAAAACACCGAAATGATCTGCAAAAACAGCTCCGCTGCATTTTGTCCTGCGCCTGTGGGCATCAGCTGCTTTGTCAGGGAGTAGATGATGACCCCCAAAAAGAACGCCATTGGCAGCATGATCCCGAACACGGCGATAAATGCCATGACACGGTAAAAGATCTTTTTGCGGTTTTTTTCATCCGAAGTCGGTTCTACTGCAGCGATCAGGGCTTTGACTAATTTCAGATAGATACTCATTTTTCTGTCAGCTCCAAAAAGATTTCTTCGAGAGAATGGTTTTTGCTTGTCGACTCTAACTGCTCCAGTGTTCCGTCAAACAGGAGATGTCCTTTTTTGATGATGATGACCTTGTCACACAGTTTTTCTGCAACTTCCAATACATGGGTCGAGAAAAAAACGGTATTGCCTGCCTGCGCGTGTTCACGCATCATCTGTTTCAGTTCAAAGGCGGATTTCGGGTCCAGTCCGACCATTGGTTCGTCCAGGATCCAGACAGGAGGGTTGTGCATCAGCGCCGCCACCACCATGATCTTTTGCCGCATACCGTGAGAGTAGCTCATCATCGGCGAAGAGAGCGCCTCTGTCAGCTCGAAGCGTTCGGCAAACTGACGGATCCTTTCTTTGCGTTTTTCGATCGGCACATGATAGATGTCGCCGATCAGATCAAGAAACTCCGTACCCTTCAGCCGCAGGAACATATCGGGATTGTCGGCGATATAGCCGATGGATTCCTTTGCCTTGAGGGGGTCTTTGCGCACGTTGAAGCCGTTGACGGTGATCTTTCCCACGTCCGCTTTTATAATGCCTGTGATCATCTTCATGGTCGTTGTTTTGCCCGAACCGTTCGGCCCGATAAACGCCACGATCTCGCCGCCCTTTACCTCGAAGCTGATATCATCGACGGCGCGAACGGTCTTGTTATAGGTCTTTGTTACGTTTTCCAGCTTTATCATGAAAAAGCACCTTCCTTTGTTGGTGTAATTTTACCATAAACCCCGACTGTTTACAAGTAATTATAGTATTTTTGTTTTGAGCGTTTTGTGAGATGAGCGGATCGTTTCTGCTTTTTTTACAGCGCCCTTTGTGAACGTGAGGATCTTGTCGGTAAAGGCAGAGATCGGGCGATTTGACGAGGTTTTTGATGTTTTAGGTATTTACAAACCATATTTTTTCAGTATAATAGTATAAGAAGAAACAGGAAATTGCACCGAGAAAAAGGAAGAGATACATCATGAAAAAGCCTGCATTTATCATTACCGAAACCATCTGTTCTGTTATATTGGCAGCGTCTGTGGCTGCCGTTGCCGTGTTAGCGGTCGATCTGAATACCGATCAGTTCCATCTGGATCGATTCAACCCCTTTACGCAGGGAAACAGCGTGTCCGAGCAAAAGAAGCAGCAAACTTCCAAAAATTCTGCCGATTCTTCCGATCAGAAGAAAACGGATGCTCAGGTCTCTGAAAAAGGCGCAGCAGAGAAAGAAACGTCCGACACCAAAAACGCAGACACTTCGGAAGTATCGCATGATACTTCCGATCAGAAAAAAACGGCGGTCAGGTTCCTTCCCGAGCCTGAAAATTTAGATCACCAGCCCGAAGACCTTGTGAATATGCTGACACGCTATACCTATACTCTTGAAGATTCTGTTGACGGCAACAAAGTGATCCTGATCGATACAGCCTCAGGCAGCGACAGAACAAAAGCGGTGATCTATTGCTATCAGAAATCCGACAGTACGGGTTATTGGTGGAATGTCGCAGGAGAAGGAAAAGCGCTGTGTGAAGAAGCGTATATCGGAGAAAACGGTTCGGAGTTTGACCCTGCGCCCGATTCAGGCATCACTCCCGGAGGTATCTTCTCCGCAGGAAAAGGCTTCTATATCAGCGATAAGCCGAACACGACCTATTCACTGTTTCAGATCACAGACGATACCTATTGGGTCACCGATCCCGAATCTGCGTTCTATAATCAGCAGGTGGAGGGAACTGAAAACAAGGACTGGAGCAAGGCGGATCACATGATCACGTCTGACAAGTCCTATAAGTACGGTCTTGTCATCAATTATAATACGTCAGACCCTGACAAGGACAGATCTTCCGCAGTGTTCATACAGTGCGGAAGCAGCCCGACACAGGGAAGCATTGCCGTTCCCGAAGATGTGATGAAGTCGATTTTGGAATGGCTTGATGAAGACAGCTATGTTTCTGTGTTTATTACGATTTGATCACTTGGTGTCTGCTCGATCGGGCAGACACTTTTTTTGCAGGGAGGTGACAATATGGAAGTTTTTCTGAAAAGTATCCTGTATATTCTGACGTTCGCAGGCGCTGCTGCGGTCGTCAGCTTTTATATCAGCGATATCCATATGAACCGAAAACGCTTTCGCTGGTATTACTATTTGCCTGCTGCGGCGGTATTTGCCGTTTTAGGCGGTTTATGCTCTCATATATTTGTATGGTGGCTCTATCTGTTATCGGAAGCAGGCAGTGTGTCTGTTCTGCTGCTGCTGGGATATCTTATCCTTATCATCGGATGTCTGATCGGTTTTGCGCTGCTGTTTCGGCGCAGGAAGGATTTCAGCAAGCCGTTTTATTTCAGTCTGTCGGTCTATGCGCTCATCATGTCGGCGCTGTGGATGACAAGACTGTTCTTTTGAAAAAAAGCGGCGGCAAGCTGCTGTTCCCGATTTCTTTTTTTCGCAAT
>ONYV01000008.1 GCA_900322105.1 uncultured Eubacteriales bacterium
CATACATCGCGCCGAGCAGATAGACATTGACCAGTCTTGAAAGAATAATCAGGCGGACGGGAATCGGCATCGACAGCAGCAGGTCGTTGTCCTTCGGCAGATACAGTCCCGAATAGGTGCTGAAAACGCCGCCGAAGGTGCCGAGCGTGATTGCAATGCCGCTCATCAGCGCAAAATACAGCCAGCCCATTCCGACGGGAGCGAGTCCTGCGGCAATGCCGATCGTGTTCTTAGCCGCAGCGCCAATCTCTGTGCCGATCAGATCATTACCGACATAAAAACGGATCAGTTCGCTGGAAAATTCTCTGATCAGAAAAAACTTCAGGTCTTCGTGTCTGGAGTCGATCACCATACAGTTCGGGATGCCCTGGCTGAAATCCTGCGGATGTCCCGGTCCTACCCACACAGCAACCTCTGTATCTGTCGGGACAAATTCTTCCACAATTTCTGTCAGACGTTTGCCTGTTTCAACCTCGATTCCCTTCATACAAAGCACGATCTTCTTTTTTGTGAGATCAAATGATGTGATACTTGGAAGAAAAGAACGAAGTGCCTGCGCGCTGATGGAAATGATGAGGATATCAGCAGTATTGACAGCCGATGCAAGGTCATCCGTGATCTCTATGCTGTCACGAAACGTCAGCATATTGTTTTTTCTCGTTTCCTTCAGTTCAATGAGCTGAGGAGCGCTGCTCAGTCCCCAGATCGTCACATGATGACCGATTTTATCCAAATACCAGCCGATGAATGATCCCCATCTGCCGCAGCCTAAAAGTGAAATATTCATAGTCAAGTCCTCCGAATGTATTATTGCTGCTCAAATTCCTCTTCCGCATCTTCTGTGTCAGGTATTTCTTCGGTCACGATTGGATCGCCCGTCAGAAATTCGATAGAGCGTTCTATGGCATTTTTAGAATTACCCCAGGAAAGGTTAGCGCTGCGGTAATCAAACATTTTGCAAAAATGCGTAACATCGTTCTTCAATTCTGCAAGATAGCCGCCTGTCAATCGTGAGGTTTCTTCATAAAACGCCTGAAGACTTTTGCCGAGTCCTTTTTGATCTACCGTCATCAGCAGATAAAAATGTTCTAAGCAAATATACGGCTGAGCCGCATAGAGTTGACGGAACTCAGGTTCACTGATCCACATGGCGTGTACGATACGAACCATGTTTTCCATATTGTCCTTGATGTCACGACAGATGAAGCAGTCTTTCAAAAGAGCTTCCAATGCTGCCATACGTTTTTTATCGGGCTTTCCGACAGGCTTTTCGGGCACCAATGTTTCTGATATCTGCTGCAAATGACTTTCGAGGATCAAAGCGTTTGACAGACGCTTGCCTTGCCGTACCATCATCGCAAAATGACGATAGCAAAAGCCCTGTTCGTTCGTTTTGATCCGCACATTGGGCTCCATCATCGCCGACCCTGTCACATAGTCTGCCTTTCTCCATTCCAGCATATCCCTCATACGGCACATCGGACAGCCGTCTTTCGGCAAAAACACATCATTGATCGGAATGCTGCATATGTTTTCTTTCATCATTCTCACTGCCTTTCGTAAAAAAATTATTTTTATTCAAATGAAGCACTGTTTTTTTTCATACTCTTATGCTATAATGAAAACAGAAATTGATAGGAGGTCTTTTTATGGACTATGAGTTTTTTATTCTGAATTATATCCAGAATCATTTTCGTACAGGTTTTCTGGACAAGCTGATGCCTGTGATCTCATCTTTGGGAACAGCGTCTATCGCCCTGATCGTTATCGCTCTGGTGTGCTGCTTCATCAAAAAGACAAGATACTTTGGCAGAAGCCTTGTACTGGATCTTTTGATGAATTTCATCGCCGGAAACCTGATCATCAAGCCGATCGTTTCGCGCCTGCGTCCCTGTGTACTGAATGACACAGTGTCTATGCTTGTCAAAATACCGTTTGATGCATCTTTTCCATCGGGTCACTCAATGTTTGCTTTTGGTGCTGCCACCATTTTGTTTATCTATAACAAATGGCTCGGTATAGCAGGCTATCTGTTTGCGATACTGATGGGTTTTTCGAGAATGTATCTGTACGTTCATTTTCCTTCAGACGTTTTGTGCGGTGCCATTCTCGGCATCATCTTTGCTATTGTGATCTATCAGTTAGAACAGCTTTTCTTTGACCACAACCGTGCGCCGATCCATCTCAGAAAGATCAGCGCAAAGCAAGGGACGCATTCGTGATATCTGCAAACTGCTGCATTGTCATCTCTTCCGCTCTGGCATTCAAAGGGATCTTTGCAGCATTCAGCATCTCTATGACTGCTGATTTTGGCATTGAAAGACCTGCACTCAAAGAATTTGACAGCGTTTTTCTTCTCTGCAAAAAGGAAGCACGAACGATCTTAAAAAACGCCTTTTCATCAGCCGCCTTAATAGGCGGCTCTTTTCGTATATTCAAACGGATCACAGCAGAATCCACTTTGGGCGCAGGTAGAAAACTGCCTGCGGATACTCTGAACAGTTGTTCAGGGTCGCAATAATAGTGTACGGCAGCGCTGATCGCTCCGGAAGCTCTTGTTCCCGGCGCAGCGCAGATCCTGTCTGCTGCTTCCTTTTGCACCATGACCGTGATCGCCTTTACGGGAAGTCTCTCTTCGAGCAGACGCATCAGGATCGGTGAGGTGATATAATACGGAAGATTTGCGCAAATGACGACCTCTTTGTCAGGAAACTCCTCACGGATGAGTTTGTGAAAATCAAGTTTCATCGCATCGTCATTGATAACGGTTACATTACTATGCTCTGCAAGTGTTTCCTGCAGCACGGGGATCAATCTTTTATCTAATTCCACAGCAACCACTTTGCCTGAAACACTCGCTAATTCATTTGTCAGCACTCCTGCACCCGGTCCGATCTCGATCACACCCGTATGCTCATCAGCACCGCACATCTCTGCCATTCTGGGACAAACTGTCGGATTGATCAGAAAATTCTGACCGAGCGCTTTTGAAAAAGTGAAACCGTTTTTTTGCAGGATGCCTTTTACATAATTGATATCTGTCAGCTTACTCATCTTTCGTTCCTTTTCTTATTTTTTTGTCCATGTTTTCGGATAAAACGCCAGCAGGATGGGATAGATCTCAAGTCTTCCGAAAAGCATCGCAAAGGTCAGCACAAATTTTGAGAACCAAGAATACCCTCCGAAGCCTTCCATCGGTCCGACCAATCCCAAGCCGGGTCCTACGTTATTACAGCAGGTAACAGAGGCGGTCAAATTAGACTGCAGGTCAAAGGAAGGTTCAAAGCTCAGGACAAGAAATGTTACTGCGATCAGAATAATATAAAGTGCAAAATACGTGGTGACACCGTGCAGCGTGGCAGAATCCAGCGTCTTGCCCTCAAAGCGTACCGCCGCAACCGAACGAGGATGCAAAAGGTGGCGGACATCTTTGCGGACTGCTTTGAACAATATGATAACTCTTGACAGTTTCAATCCACCCGCTGTCGAACCTGCGCAGCCTCCGAGGAACATCAGAATGAACAGCACACCTTTGGCAAGATCAGGCCACAGATTAAAATCTGCCGTTGAGAAGCCTGCCGTCGATACGATCGAAGTGACCTGGAAAAAGGAATGACGGACAGAATCCGAGAAATTATTATAGATCGGATAGATGCTGTAAGTAATGATCGAAACGGATACAAGGATCACGCCTGCGTAAAACCACAGCTCACGGTTGGTAAAAACCGTTTTGAATTTTCTGAGCAGCAAAAGATAATAGAGGTTGAAGTTGATGCCGAACAGAATCATGAATATCGTAATGACCCACTGCAAATAGGGACTGTAGCTTGCAATGGAATCGGCTTTGATGCCGAAACCGCCTGTACCTGCTGTACCGAGAGCATGAACGGCACTGTCAAACACAGGCATATTGCCTGCCCACAGAAAGAAGAACTCTATTACCGTCAGGGCAAGGTAAATATAGTAAAGGATCTTAGCGGTTTCTCTGATCCTTGGTACGATCTTTCCGATCACAGGTCCTGCCATTTCCGCACGCATGATGTGGATCGCTCTGCCTGAATCCGAGGGAAGTATCGCCATGATAAGCACCAGAACGCCCATGCCGCCAAGCCAGTGAGTAAAGCTCCTCCAGAAAAGCATCCCGTAACTCATACTTTCTACGTCACGCACGATGGATGCGCCTGTGGTCGTAAATCCGCTGGCGGTCTCAAAAAATGCGTCAAAAAAATCAGGGATCTCCCGACTGATGATAAACGGCAGGCAGCCCAGTAAAGAGAGCAGTATCCAGGCAAAGGTAACGATGATAAAGCCTTCCTTTGCGTAGATCACACGGCTTGAAGGTCTGAACACGATCTTCAGACCTGCTCCTACAGCCGCTGCGATCAGGATTGTGATAGAAAATGCGTTGACGCCGTTCATCTCCTGATAAATGAGCGCAACGATCGTGGGGAGCAACAATAGTACTGCTTCTAAAAGAACGATGTTGCCCACCATATAGAAAATCATTCTGCGGTTCATATCCGTGTACCTTTCTGTTATTTGATAATATCACTGAGATCATTGAGGTGTTCATTCTTCGTCAGCACGATCACCTTGTCTTTTTGTAGGATCACATCGCTGCCGTCAGGGATGATCGGCTTTCTGTCACGAATGATGCCTGCGATCAGAATGCCCGAACGCAGTTTCAGATTCTTGAGCGGAATACCCGTTGACTTGAAATCATTCTTTACATTAAACTCAAGAACCTCTGCTTTGCCGTCCATAATGTTATAAAGTGTCTCCACATTGCTGCCTCTCGAATTTTCCAAAGCGCGCGCATACTGCACCAGAACATCCGACATGATCTCTTTCGGTGAGATCACACAGTCCAGTCCAAGACGGGACGCCATACTGCCAAGCTCGTTGCGGTTGACCTTCGTGATAACAGTGGGGACATTATGACTGGCGGCAAAAATAGAAATCAGGATGTTTTCTTCATCCATACCTGTCAGGGACACAAATGCATCCACGTTATTCAGCCCTTCCTCCAGCAGCAGTTCCTGCTGTGCGCCGTCTCCGTGGATCACGACTGCATTCGGCAGTGACGCAGAAAGCGCGTCGCACTTTGGCTTCTCCTGTTCTATGATCTTGACACCGTAGCCTGTACCCGTCAGCATATTGGCAAGATAATAAGCGATCTTGCCGCCGCCTAAAATCATGACGTTTTTCGCCTGCTTTTTGTCGATACCGACTGCGCGCATAAACTTCTGAATTTCGGAAGGCTCTGCTGTCAATCCGATCTTATCTCCCGGCTGCAGCACAAAATTACCGTCGGGGATGAAAACCTCATCTCCTCTTCTGACAACGCAGATCAGAAATTTGGCTTTATACTTATTGCGCAGGTTCATCAGCTTTACACCTGTCAACTTAGAACCTTCTTTCAGGATCAGTTCGATGATCTCAAAAGTCCTTGCTGAAAAGGTCTCAATTTTGACAGCAGAAGGCAGCTTCAGGATATTGTACATCTCCTTTGCTGCAAGCATTTCGGGATTGATCGCCATGGAAAGATCCAGATGCTGTTTCAAAAATCCGAGGCTTTCAAGATTATATTCGGGATTGCGTATCCTTGCGATCGTGTTTTGCGCACCCATCTTTTTTGCAAGAAAACAGCTCAGCATATTCAGTTCATCCGAAGGTGTTGCGGCAATAAACATCTCTGCACGATGCACCTCTGCTTCGTTCAGCGTATTGCAGTCTGTTCCGTTGCCCTGCACGGTCATGACGTCATAGATATTGGTGATTTCCTGCGTAACTTCAGGATCGTTATCGATCGCAATAACGTTATGTCCCTCTTTCACCAGATCTGCAAGTATGGTACTGCCTATTTTTCCGCAGCCGACGATTATGATATACATTGCTACCATTCCTTCCGTTTCTGACAACACAGATAATATCTGATTCGTATTTCAAAGCCTATTGTATCACATACGCTGGAAAAACAGTTAGTATTATTGTGCTTTTTTTAGACTATACTGATACAATAATCACTTTTTTATCAGATTCATTTATTGATGTATCTGATACATTGTGGTATAATGAGTAAAACTGATAAAGGATGTGCTTATATGCTGAAATATGTTTTGTTTGATCTGGACGGCACGCTGCTGCCGATGGATCAGGATGTTTTTGTGAGGGCCTATTTTAAGGAGCTTGTGAAAAAAATTGCTCCTTTGGGATATGAGCCCGAAAAGTTAAAGAACGCTGTCTGGACAGGTATGAAATACATGGTCGGCAACGACGGCACTCAGACAAACGAGGAAGTATTCTGGAAAAGTTTTCGGGAATGCCTCGGAGAAGAGATCCTTCTGCACCGCAGCGCTTTCGATGAATTCTATCGGAATGAATTTAATCTGGTTCAAAAGGTATGCGGCTTTACACCGAAGGCTGCCGAAACCGTTCAGCTGATCAAGGATCACTATATCAAAACAGCCGTGGCAACTCTTCCTGTCTTCCCTGCTCCTGCCATTGAAGCAAGAATCCGCTGGGCAGGGGTCGACCCTGATACAATGGAGTTTTACACTTCCTATGAAACCTGTTCCTATACAAAACCTCATCCGATGTATTATCAGCAGATCCTCGGCAAATTGGACGCTGCGCCGCAAGAGTGTCTGATGGTCGGGAATAACGTGGACGAGGACATGATCGCGCGGACGGTCGGTATGCAGGTCTTTTTGCTGACAGATGATCTGATCAATGAGCATCAGACGGACATCTCGGTCTACCCTAACGGTTCATTCGATGAACTGCAGCAGTTTATTCTGTCACAGCTTTGACAGAATCAGGAAATAAAAGTGCGATCGCCTTAAAAAGATCTCCGTCCATGACGCTGTATGTAGATAAAAGCTCACCTTTGATCTCGGGTGAAATATTCGTATGCAGATAGAGCGAATCCAGACCTGCACGATAAGCGCCGCCGATATCCGTTTGGTAATCGTTTCCGATCATGACAGATTCCTTGGGATCCAGTCCGTGTTTTTTCAACAGTTTCTGATAAAACAGGATATCGGGCTTTGCGCAGCCTTCGTCAGAGGAGATCATGACGTCTTCAAATTTATCATAAATTCCCAGCATCCTTATCTCAGGCTCGGTGAAAGTCCTTTGTGCGTTGGAAAGCAGATAGGCTTTTCCTCCGTGTGAACGGATCTCCTCGAACAGTTCATGCACACCGTCATACAAACGTATGTACTTCAAAGACAAGGCACGAAATACCCTCCCTGTCATCTGCGCTGTTTTCAGATTGCATTCTGCGCCTTTGGCTGTATACATCCGCCGGAAAACATTGTCGATCTGCGGTTCCGGATTTGTTGAATACTTTTCTTTCGGAAGGCTTTTGATCTCTTCGTCTAAAAAACGATAGTACGTTTTTTTCAGCTCCGCAGGAGTGTAATTTGCTCCGCTCATAGAATAGATCATCGCCATATTTTTCCACAGGCTGTGCTTATGCTCATTGGTATTGATATCCACAAGTGTTCCGTACAGGTCAAATATATAATTTTTATACATGACTCATTCTCCTTTGATGTAGTTTTTTCTCATGTAATTGATTCTATTGTAATCTATCCTTTTCGCAAATGCAATTCTTTTTTGTTTTTCTCAGAAAGATTTTTCTGTTATTTTTTGATCGGAACGATTTCAATACTTTTATATAAATCATATTGGAAAAGCATAACAATTTGTGCTATAATGACTATATCCACAAAAAGGAGGCAAGAAAGATGGAATTTGATGCTTTTACAGAAGGGATCGAACCCGGTGGGCTGAGAAACCGCTCGGAGATCGGTATTTTGATCTGTTATTTACTGGACTATATCAACAAGCCTTTTCCAAAGGATGATCTCATCGAGATCTTTCAGGAAAACGGTCTTGCCAATTATTTTGAAACCGTCAATGCGATTTCTGAACTGATCAAACATGATAATGTCGCCTATACGGATGACGTCAAAAGGTGTCTCTCTCTTACCGATAACGGCAAGATGATCTCCGCTCAGCTTAACGGTACTCTTTCTCTGACGACACGTCAAAAAGCTACTACGGCTGCTTCCCAACTGATCCAGAGACGCAAGGTCGAACAGGAAAACCCTGTCACCATCACCCGTGAAGAAGGCGGAGGCTATCAGGTCAACATGAAGATCACTGACGGCATCAGAGATCTGATGTCTTTGACCGTTTTTGTGCCTGATATCAGAGAAGCAAATGCCGTCAAGAAAAACTTTCATAAGAATCCCGAACGCCTGTATTCCATCACCCTTGCGGCTGTGATCGGCGATAAAAATATGATCAGAAATGCGCTGGAGGCTCTCTGACAATGGAAGATATCCTATCTAAAATCAACTTTTCAGAAGCAGAGTTCTTTTACAAGTCACCCGATGCGTTTGTAGACTACAGCAATATGCAAAGCTTCAGCCTTATCAAAAGCACGGTGGACGTGTTTGTATACTATGGCATCAGGGATTTTGCGGCAGAAGATATCAGCAGATTCTTTGAGAAACTGCAACTTGTCAAAAAGAAGCTGAATAAGGTCTTTCTTCCCTCTCCTAAAAAAGTCTCCGGTGTTTTAGAATGCTATCTGACGGAAGGCAGACAGAGCTTATCTTATGCTCACGGCAGATTTCATGTCAACACATGGGACGGCAGCGGTTATGGCTTTGAGATCGAAGATGCCAGACGTAAAGGAAAGATATAAGCCTGCTTACAAATATCAAAATGCATCACAAAAGCCCTGAAAACCACAACGGATCTTCAGGGCTTTTTCATGCCTTAGAGTATGCGATTCTATTTCAGAAAAGAGCAGTCATCAGAATTCGGGTTCCAACAGACCATAGGTATTACCCTTACGCTTATAGACAACGTTTACCGTGTTGGTGCTGCTGTTCAGGAACATAAAGAATTCATGTCCGATCAGATTCATCTGAAGGATAGCTTCTTCCACGCTCAGAGGCTTGACAGAGATCGTCTTAGTACGAACAACCGCATAATCCTCCTCGTGAAGCTCTTCTTCTTCGGGAACACTTGTTTCAATAAAATACTGTTCCAAAGAATCCGCCTTCATCTTTTTGCTGAGCTTGGCTTTATTCTTTCTGATCTGTCCGCCGAGGATATCGACAACAGCATCGAGTGCGTCATTCATCTCGAGAGCGGTGCTTTCAGCGCGATATACCATTGAGCCGTCACGGATCGTAACTTCGACTGTCTGACGGTTTTTCTCAACTGTCACTGTCACAACAGCTTCTGCATCGTCAGAATAGATCTTTTCAAACTTGCCAAGCTTTTTGTAGACACGCTCCTTGAAGTTGTCTTTTAAGTTAACTTTTCTGCCTATAATATTGTACTTCATAAGCCGAACCTCCTTCTGGGTTTGAAAATTGCTCTTGACCGATAGCGTTTCTATCGATACTGAGGTTACCTTAATTATAACACAATAAACAAAAAAATCAAATACTTTTATGAATTTTTATATAAAACTTTTAAGGTCAAATTTATACATTATCACAAAGGATTCATCTGACCTTTTTCCCTGCGGCAAAAACCGCTTTCGGTTTGTTCAGAATATCCAGCGGATCTCCGTCGAACAACACAAGATCGGCATCTTTTCCTGCTTCTAACGACCCCACACGATCAGCGATACCGCATATCTCAGCAGGTTCGATCGTGACCGCACGAAGAGCTGCTTCTCTGCTCATTCCTTCTCTGACAGCTACCGCTGCGCACAAGAGCAGATATTGTATCGGCGTTTCGGGATGATCGGTAATGATGGCGGTCGGGATACCAAATGACGACAAGACGGCCGGTAAACGAGGGGTCTGATTTTTCAGTTCAGGCTTGCTGCGGTCTGTCAGGATCGGACCGCACAAGATCCCTCTGCACGATTCTTCCGGCAACTCATCTGCCACAAGGTGCGATTCCGTTGCATGAACAAGAACATATTCTATATCAAATTCTTTTGCAATACGGATGGCGGTAAAAATATCATCTGACCTATGGGCATGAAAGTGCGCAGGGATCTCTTTTTTGAACAGCGGCAAAAGCGCTTCATTTTTTGCATCAAATTCAGGCTCATCGTAGTTGTCCTTATCCTGCACATAATTCTGTTTTTCCTGATAATACCGTTTTCCCTTTGTCAAGGCATCACGCATCAGGGCTGCTGTTGCCATTCTTGTAACGGGCGTTTGTTCTTTGTCGTTATAAGTTGACTTAGGGTTTTCCCCTAACGCTAATTTAATGCCGACAGGAGCTTTGACGATCATTTTATCAATGCGTTTTCCGTAAGTTTTGATCGCTGCCATTTGTCCTGCGATTGGATTTGCGCTTCCGGGAGTCGTGATAACGGTCGTAATGCCTGCGCTTAACGCTTCTGAAAAGTATCCGTCCAAAGGATTGATACCGTCGATAGCACGTAGCTGCGGAGTAATGGGATCGGTATCTTCATTGCCGTCGTCCCCTTCAAAGGTCAGGGAGTCGCCAAACAATCCAAGATGCGTATGAGCATCTACAAACCCCGGATACAGAGAAAGACCTGCCGCATCAAATACTTCTTCCTCCGACAAGATCGCTTTTTCACTTTGTAACTCTTCCGATTTGCCAAGTGACAAAATCTTTCCCTGCTGCAGGTGAATATAACCGTTTTCGATCACCGTATTCTTCCTGTCAAAAGTATACAGTCTTGCATTGATGATGAACATAGAAAGTACCTCGATTCATTACGTAAAAAAAGAGCCGCACTGCGACTCTCTTGTGGATATCATTTTGGGAAATTGCCGTTATTGCCTCTTCTTGATGATCCTCTTCTTGACTCGTTTGCACGCTTGAGATTGGAGATCTTCTCATCGCTCGTTTGTTTGAATCGGCTCAGCATATCTTCAAAGCTTGAGGACTCAGGCTGACGGGAAGGCTGCCATTCATATCCTCTCGGACCGCCTGTACCCGAAACGTTAGTACGGTTGCGGGAAGATGCGTTATTTCTGAAAGGTCTGCTGCCCTGATTTTGCTGAGGCATTGCCTTTTTGATAGACAGACTGATCTTACCGTCTTCTCCGATATTCAGTATCTTTACCTTGACCGTTTGTCCTTCTTTGAGATGCTCTCTAATGTCGTTTACATAAGTAGGCGCAACTTCTGAAATATGAACCATTCCTGTCTTGCCGTTATCGAGATCGACAAAAGCGCCAAACTTCGTAATTCCCGTTACTTTTCCTTCAACTATCATTCCTACCTCAAGACTCATACTCAACAGCTTGCTCCTCTCAATTGCCGGCAATGTTTATATATACAACTTCACCGCTTTTTACATAATCCATATTCTCTCTTGCGATTTTTTCAATATAATCAGCAACAGAATCATAGTCTTTTTTCTCAACAGAATCCGCTACCGATTTTAACTCTGAAAGCTCAATATTCTGGATCGAGATCTTTGTTTTCAGTTCGGAGAGTGTTTCTTTTGCATTACGGATCTTTACATTCTGATCCACAATCAAAATGGCTACATAGATAACAAGCGCTACCACAAAAATATATATCAGTATACTGGTTTTTTTGATCGTTTTTTTTGCTTTGACAGTCTTGCTCGGACTATCGGTCTCCTTTTGTTTCCCTGCCATTTTCTCCCTCCTTCATTCAAACTACTGCATATGGATCTACAGTTTTTATTATACTACAATTACACAAGTTTTTTCAAGTGCCTTTTCACGATTTTTCGCCATTTTTCTATGTTTTTTTTCGTGGTTTGATCCATTTTATGTGCATCCTTTTCTGAAAAAGTTGTTTGAGAGGCTTATAGAGTCTTTCTGCTGTCCTTTTTACGAAATTTCGGATCGCAAATGCGCTTTTGATCAACAGTCTTCCCACAGTCAGATAGAAAGCAGCAAAGGAAACTACTTCAGCAAACAGGACATATCCGCGGATCCTTCCGTCCGTTTCTATCAGGGCAAAAAGAAAGTTTACGATCGATGCAAAAACAACGAACATCAGATCTGTTACAAAGAGCAGCAGCCTTCCCTGCGGTGAGATCACTCTCCATAATACAAGGACAATATAGACTGCCGACAGAATGATACCGATCAGAAATGACCATAGGAAAATATAAGTTTGTTCATAGGATGTAAGCTGCATTTTCTCACCTACTTCAATAATCTTGAGAAAAAGCCGCCTTCGCTTTTTTTATCTTCGGTATAGATCAAGGAATCGATATTTCCTTCCAGACTCAGTTCTCCCGTTTCATTGCTGAAATCATTGATCCTCAATACACTGCCCTTGATCGTCAGCTCACCCAGTTCTGTCAGCAGTATGACCTTCTGCTCATCAAAGCCCGACACATCTTTGATCCCTGTCAGCGTCAGGGTCTTTCTGTCCTCTAAAATGATACCGTGCTTTTTCTTCAGCACTGCCGCTCTCTCATCACTTGCCATTTTCTACCGCTCCTTTTGGTTCTTTACAGTTATACATATTCTCGGAGCGTTGGATTTATGCTTTTTTATTCCCCGATGATGCGGTACATCAGGTTTGCCTCATCTTTTTTGGCATATTCGCTGATGCTTATGACCTCTGCTTTGATGGGATGCGCACCCATAGAGATCGTCAGGATATCGCCTGTCTTTACTTCATAAGACGCTCTGGCAGGCTTATCGTTTACCAGAACG
>ONYV01000070.1 GCA_900322105.1 uncultured Eubacteriales bacterium
AGCAGTACGGTGACGAATACAGCGCTGCGACAGTTTCTGCCGCCAAGAACACAGCACCGCCCAAAAAGCACAGTTCCACCGTCAGGATCGTTGCCATCATCCTGATCGTCGCCATGGTGCTGAGCGGCTGCGGTGTGGGCGTTTATTTCCTGTTCTTCCATAAGCCGCAGACCGTTGTTTCGCAAACCGTTTCCGAAGGCGACCGCAGCTATGCGCAGGGTGACTATGAAAAAGCAGCCGAACTGTTCCGAAAGGCTGTCAGTGAGACACCCGAAAATGCGGAAGTATATCAAAAGTTAGCTGACGCTTATATCGCCGCAGGGCATACTGACGAAGCGATCAAGGCGCTGACGGACGGTTACGAAAAGACCAAAAACGAAAAGCTCAAGGAAATGCTGGATACACTGAATGTTCCTCAAGCCCCGACAGAACCCGAAGCCTTCCGTGACAACGCACGCTCTATGAATATGGCGGTGCTCAATCTCTATGCAGGCGTTACAAACGGTTCTGTCAGCGCCGATTCTCCCTCAAACGAACTCAGAGGACTTTCTCCGTCAAGACTTCCCAAAGCAGGCGCCACTGCATCCGACAGAGAAGCCGCCGCAAACGCTCTGACGATACAGGATGTTGTGATCTATGCGCAGCTCACCGACAAGATCACCGCCGCAACCATCAACTCCTTCGTCTATTCGGGCGCATCGATCTATTATAAGGAAGATCACGCAGGAACACCTCTTACCTTCGGTACAACGATCGGTGATATCAGAGGTGTCAGCGCAGAACCGTCTTCCGAACCGTCCAAAGCCGACCAACCCTCGGAAGAACCGTCCCGTCAGGAAAGTTCAGAACCGTCAGAAGTATCTCTGTCTCCTGCGGACGACCCCGAACTCAACGCCGCAACACTGTTCAACGCCTGCAGATCTCTCTATGCCGAAGTGATTGCCGGCACGCTGAATGCAGCTTCACACGGAAACGTAGACCGTTCTTCCCTTCCCTCAGCAGGCGCATCCGCTGAAAGAAGAAAAAAATACGCCGATCTGCTGACCGTCAAAGACGCCATCGCCTACGCAGGACTGGAAAGCACCTTCAACAAAGACACGATCGGCAATTATATTTATAACACAGACGGTCTGATGCCGAAAGGCAAAGCCGCAGGCATCGTGCTGACTCTTGATACAAAGCTCCGTCAGTTCGTTTCCACACCGACGGAAGAAAGCTCTGCGCCGGAACCGTCAGAAGTCCAAAGCTCTGCCGAACCTGTTTCAAAACCCGAAAGCTCAGCCGAGCCTTCCGCACCCGAAAGCTCCCGTGATGAACCGTCCGAAGTACAAAGCTCCGAACCGTCGGACACGCCCGACATTTCCATGGCGGCTCTTGCAGGAAAATGGGAAGCGGAACTGAACACCGCCGCCTATACCGACGAACAGATCAAAGAATACAGAGAAATGCTCGGATATGATGAATTTGTCATTCTTCTCAACGCAGACGGCAGCGCCTCCGCTTATCAGGTCGTCAGCGGTGCAACAGACATTCTCGGTTCGGGTACATGGACGCTCAGCGGCGATCAGGTTGCTGTCACGATCGACGGCGATCTCGAGACTTTCACCTATGAAAACGGTCATCTGAATACGCCTGCTTACGGGGACGTTGCTTATTTCGTCCGCAAGTCATAAGATCCGTCTTGGAATTTGCTTCCCATCTTAGCACCGCACGGCACAAATATGTAACAGGCTCTCAGCCGCACTCTTTGAAAACAGAGTGCGGCTTTTTTCTTGGTTGATGCGCTGAATGCCTCGGTTGAGTTTCAAAGAAAAATAAACGCTTGTTTGAATCCTGCAATAAGGAGTTGTCATTTAGTAAGAATAGTTGCTTGAAAAATGCTTTTCTTGAATATAGAATAGTTATCAGAAAACAACAACATCTTACAAATACCAACATAACGCAAGGAGGAACACCTATGAAAACCAAGCAGATCATTGCAAGTGTCCTGACAAGCACACTGTGTATTGCCACACTGTCAGCCTGTGCGGGCAAGGAAACGACCCCCTCTTCCGAATCAACCGCTCCACAGCAAAGCGAAGAGAGCAAACAAAAAGAAGAAAGCAGTCAAGCGCCGCAGCAAAGCGAAAACAGCGCTGAAGAAACCAAAGACAGCGCCCTGCATACACTGTTGATCCGTGACGGAGAAAAACACGCACAGATCACCGCAGCTTTTCTGAACACAAGCAGCGGCAGCACTAAAGAGATCGTGATGACAAAAACCGAAGAAGACGACGATCACACCACCTTCACCTGCGAAAACGATACGTCCCTTTATAATATGGTATATCTTTCCTACGGCGAAGATACCGTCACAAAGCCTGTCGCTTTCAACCGCTTCACCTGCGGCTGGTATCTGAAAGACTCCTTGCTGCTGCCCTATGCGGAGGGAATGGATCTGCGCTATGATCCCGATTTTGAAACAAAGACCTTTTCGTTTGACGGATATGAAAAGACCGTCTATATCTGGACGCCGAAGGATTATGACAAAAACGCCGCCGAAAAGTATTCGACCATTTATCTGTTTGACGGTCAGACCGTGCTGACAACAGGCGTTGAAAGAGGAATGGACAATGACAAAGAAAGCTGGAACGTTTCCGAAAGCGTTGAGTGCATGATGTCCCAAACGGACAACAAAGCCATCCTCGTTTGTATTGCAACAGGTGACGAACACCGAAGCGATGAACTGATCCCCGATATCGGAACACTGCGTGAATATCCCGAAGAGCCCCTCGAAAGCAGCCAGCGCGGAAACGCCTTTGCCGATTTCGTCTGTGATACCATCATGCCCTATGTGCAGGAAAACTACAATGTCTATGATGATGCGGCACACACCTCTCTTGCCGGCAGTTCTTTCGGCGGTTTGGAAACTTTCTATGCGGTGATCTCTCATCCCGACAAATTCGGCACCGCAGGCGTGATGTCGCCTTCCTTCCAGGTCTTTGAAGAAGAAGCATGGGTCAGATTCCTTCAGGACAAAACATTCCCTGACAGTGCGCCGCTGCTCTATTTCTATGCAGGCGCTTTCTCAGGCGACAACGGAGACGTTGCAGAAATGATTTACAATATGCTGCGTGACATGGGCTATCCGAAAGAAAAGCTCCTGTTTGAAAAATACGAAGACGGCAAACATACTCCCACCTACTGGAGAAACATCTTCCCCGAATTCTTAGAGGCGATGTTCACCCAAAAAGCAGAAACCATCACCTGCGGGGTTCCGGTGGAATATATTTATAGGATCTCCCTTGACGACATTCCGAAAGATGTCAGCATCAGTCCTGACGACCCCAGACTGTCAGATAAAAACAATTACATCTATTTTGACAACAGTGAAACAAAATGGGAACAGGTATATGCTTATTGGTGGGACGCTTTGCCGACCAACAAGATCAGCGGCGCACTCTATGACGGTCCGTGGCCGGGTCACAAGATGGAACAGATCGAAGGCACCGATATTTACC
Source organism: uncultured Eubacteriales bacterium (assembly GCA_900322105.1). Classification (GTDB taxonomy): domain Bacteria; phylum Bacillota; class Clostridia; order Oscillospirales; family Acutalibacteraceae; genus UBA1213. The sequence goes on from ONYV01000070.1 coordinate 3,501, forward strand.
GCATCATCATGCCGATGGGTCCGACCATGATCGTGTTCAGCTCAGGCGTGACAGATGATGAAGTGGTAAAAGGCGTTTATGCATACCAGACCGCCGATATGCCTTACAGCGACCGGAAAAATGCAGGACAGATCTTCCGCATCGACACCTCAAAAGAAGCAAAGCCCGGCAGAAAGAGTGAAAAGACAAAATTCGTCTTCCCCAAAGGCGGATGGTTCGAGTATCACGACTAAGTTTTCAGATTACCCCTTTTCAGACCCGTTCCCCCCTATCATTTGCTCCGACAAAACATTCCGTGTTTTGTCGGAGCATTTTTTTGCAGGATCGGGCGATACTCTCTGATAGAGGGATACACTCCTATCCTGCCGAAAGGATTTTGCCTGCACGTTCATCTCTTTTTTCTGAGATCATCAAACTGTAAACTGCCAAATCAAACAATAATTATCATTCACTTCACAAGCATCGGGACAGATTTCGCCCATTCTCTAAATCCACAAAAAGATTTCAAATTTTGAAAAATTATTGAACAATTTTGAGCGAAAACGCTTGACTTTGAAAGAATTAGTGCTATAATAGGGGTATGAGGTGATTGAGAATGCTCACTCAGGAAAGATATCAATCAATTTTGAGCATTGTAAACGATAAAAAAGCAGTGACGGTAGCGGAGCTTGCAGCTGTTTTGAACATCTCGGAATCCACCGTCAGACGTGACCTGACGGCGTTGGATGAACTGGGAAAACTAAAAAAAGTATTCGGCGGCGCAACCTCCATCACCAAATTGGAAGGCGTTTTTGAAGATAACGTCAGCCTGCGTGAAACCATGATGAGCGCAGAAAAAACGGAAATCGCGCGCTACAGCGCCACGCTCATCAACGACAGCGACTTTGTATTCATCGACTCAGGCACCACCACCTCCCGACTGATCGACTTTATCGAAAACAATAAGGCAACCTACGTGACAAACGGTATTGTCCATGCCAGAAAGCTCGTTCAGAAGGGTCTGAACGCCTATATGATCGGCGGCAAGGTAAAGCCTGCCACCGAAGCCGTTGTAGGCGCAGAGGGCATCAGCAACCTGAGAAACTTCAATTTTTCAAAAGCGTTCATGGGTACGAACGGGATCGATATCGCCGCAGGATTCACCACCCCCGATATCGAAGAAGCAATGATGAAGGAAGCCGCTGTGAACCGCAGCTATATGGCGTTTATATTGGCAGACCACACCAAGTTCCGCCGCGTCTTTTCCGTGACGTTTTCCAAGCTGAAAAAATGCTGCATCATCACCGACTCCATGCCCGATACTATGTATATGAAAGAAACGATTATCAAGGAGGTAATGAAGTGATCTATACTGTAACACTCAACCCGTCCATAGACTATATCGTGCGGCTCGACCAACTCGTCAGCGGCATCACCAACCGCACTACGAGCGAAGAATATTACTATGGCGGCAAAGGAATCAACGTTTCCTGCGTGCTTGCCGAACTTGACCTCGACAGCACCGCCTACGGCTTTGTCGCAGGCTTTACGGGAAAAGCCATCGAAAGCGGCATCCGCAACGATCATATCATTACGGATTTCATCAAGCTGAAGCACGGTGTTTCACGGATCAATATCAAGATCAAGGCAGGTCAGGAAACAGAGATCAACGGTCAGGGACCTCATATCAGTGATTCCGAACTGGAACGTCTGCTGCAAAAGATCGACAGGATCACCGACGGCGACACCTTAGTTCTTGCAGGCAGCATCCCGAACACCATGCCCGACGATGTGTATGAGCGCATGATGGAGCGTGTAAAGGACAAAAAAGTCCGCATCGTTGTAGACGCAACACGTCAGCTTTTGGTCAATTCCCTGAAATATAAACCATTCCTCATCAAGCCCAACCGTCAGGAACTTTCCGAGATCTTTGACACCGAGATCAAAACAGAGGACGACATCGAGCATTATGCCAAAGAGCTGCAAAAAAGAGGCGCGCAAAACGTACTGATCTCTCTGGGCGGTGAAGGCGCTATGCTGATCGACGAATTCGGCGTGAAGCATAAAGCAGGCGTATTGAAAGAAAAAGTCGTCAACACGGTAGGTTCGGGAGACTCTATGGTAGCAGGCTTTGTGGCAGGCTATATGAAACAGCATGACTACGGCTATGCGCTGAAACTCGGCAGCGTCTGCGGCAACGCTACGGCGTTCCAAAACGGACTGGCTACCAGAGAAAAAATTGATGAACTGATGCATAAATTCGACAGAGAATTTCCAAATAAAATCTAAAGGAGGTTAATTTATGCGTATCACAGATCTACTCAAAAAGCAGGGCATCTCACTGGGTGCAGCCCCCGCAAACAAGCAGGAAGCGATCGACATCCTCGTTTCACTGCACGAAAAATGCGGTAATCTGACAGACACTGCCGAGTACAAAAAGGGCATCCTCGCAAGAGAAGACATGGGTACTACCGCCATCGGTATGGAAGTAGCCATCCCTCATGCCAAAAGTACGGCGGTCAAAGCGCCTGCGCTGTCCGTCATCACCGTTCCGAAGGGCGTGGACTACGGCTCTCCTGACGGCGCACCCTGCAAGCTCATCTTCATGATCGCCGCTACCACAGACGGCGATGTTCACCTTGAAGTGCTGGCAAGACTGATGCAGATGCTCATGCACGAGGACTTCACCGCCAAATTGAAGGCTGCCAAAACGCCTGATGAGTTCCTGAAGATCATCGACGCTCAGGAAACTGCACAGTTCCCCGATGAAGCAAAAGCTCCTGCAAAGGAAGAGAAAAAAGGCTACCGTGTGCTTGCCGTTACCGCTTGTCCGACAGGTATCGCCCATACCTACATGGCAGCAGAAGCACTGGCAAAGGCAGGCGAAAAGATGGGCATCACCATCAAGGTAGAAACAAACGGCTCAGGCGGCGCAAAGAACGTTCT
>ONYV01000130.1 GCA_900322105.1 uncultured Eubacteriales bacterium
TCTTTTTGCCGTATCCATCAGATGATCTTCTGTGAATTTCTCAAAACCTGACGGTGAGGTCACATAGATCTCCGCGGCCTTTTTGCAGTCATAGGAATCCTGCGTTTTCAGGTATTTTATCAGGGCTTCATGTCCCTGCAGCGCAGTTTTGACCAGCTCTGCTTTATCAAGCCCCTCACAGTCTGCGACCGCCTTTTCAAGATAATACCTGCTGACACCGAGTTTTGCCCCTCTGAGCGCCGTCTTGATATCCGCATAGTACACCATTTCGTTAAAATACGCTTTCAGAAACACGGAACGGGAATGATCTCCGACAAACACGAGCCTGTCAAGCAGCCCCCTGTCGATATAGGCATCACTCAGCCTTGCATCTTTTGTTTCTGCAAGGATCTGGTAAGCGCGGCTTGCAGGTCTTTGCAGCCATTGCGGAAAGCTGTCGAACCTTCTGTTCTCAACGGCTTTCACAAGCTCATCCTTTTTGATGGTACAAGGCTCCATCAGCAGTGTATCATACTCTCTGTCAGACATCGTGCCTTTCAGCACCGTTTTCAGGTTATGGATATCGTTCTGGATGAGAAACGGCTCAAACAGTTCCATATCAGGCGCAATGCTGCGGATGTACTTCCACATTTTTTCTTCATTGCTTGCTAAGATCTCGTCTGTCGTTTCGCCCTGTCCATAGCCCTTGTCCTTTAAGTGACGCACCAGTTCCTTTTCGCTTTTTAAGGAGATCATCATCTCAATGTCTGCTTCCCGCAGCAGACTGTTTTCTTTTGCGCGGACAGAGCCGATGGAAAATTCATACGATAACGCCATACAAATCCTCCTTAATCCTTAAAAAGCTCTCGGTTGATAACATCCTCAATGGCCTCTCTCTTTTCTGCGATGATGGCATCGAAGGACATATTATCCTCTATGTCGCCGTTTTTCAGAACGAAACCGCTGTCAATGCGATCATCCGGCACATTGCTCAGAGTGGCTGTGATACCGCTTTTCGCCATTTCGGACAGAAAATCCTTCGGCACTCTTTTCAAGTCCCTTGTATTCAAAAGGATCACGCCCTCTTTTTTTCCGAGGGTAGATGCCAAACGATAGATCAGACGGAAATACGCTTCATCGTTTAAGTTTTTCATGCTGTCGCTGATCTTCCGGACTGCTTTTTCTATTTCTTCACGCTTTGTTTTCAGCACCATACTTCTCTTTTCCAGTTCAATACGGCTCTGATTGCTTTTTTTCAGACGATCGGTCAGTTCCGCTTTTTTGATCTGCGCCGTCTGCGCGATCTCCTTTGCCTTTTCATCGGCTTTGCTGAGGATCGCCTGACGTTTTTCTTCCGATTGTTTTTTGATCTCTGCGATCGTTTCTTCGCTGTCTGCGCGTATGACAGACAGAATTTTTTCTCCGCTGCTCATTCTCTCACCTCATCTTTCCGGAACATCTTACTGCCCCACAAAGTTTTTGCACCGTGCTGCTAAATCAAAACACTTTGTCATGTGTCAGCCCGATGCCGTTTCCCTATTGTCGTTTCTGCGATCAGACTTTCAGACCGGGAACAGAAATGACAACGAGCAGTGATACGATGAAAGCAAGCAGCGCATAGATCTCAACGAGGGTGATGGAGACCATTGCCTTGGAGAAGTTCTTTTCGTCCTTTGCGGTCATGGTGATGCCGCTGACGGCTGCCTTGCCCTGCGCAAAGCCGGAGATCATGCCGCCGATGCCGATGGCAACGGAAGCGCCCAGAAATGCAAAGCCCTGACCCAGTGTCGGGATTGCGCCGCCGAGTACGCCGCAGTTGATGAGGATCAGAAAGCCGACGATAAAGCCGTAAAGACCCTGTGTACCGGGAAGAAGTGTCAGCACGAGCATTTTACCGAATTTGGAAGAGTCCTCTGACAAAACGCCCATCGCTGTCTGAGCTGCCGAGCCAACGCCCTTTGCAGATCCGATGCCTGCAAACACCGTTGCGATTGAAGCTGCAAGAATTGCTAAAAACATACCGTACATAATGATAATACCTCCAAAATATTTTTCACAGAATATTCTGCGTATCCGTTATCTGTTTGAGAAAGACTCAAAGTTCCTGAGAGCTGCCGCATCCACACGTTTTTTACATCAGGATTCTTTGCTGCCTTTCATTTTGAAATATTTGCTCTTTGTGGAGAACGGCTCAAAGGGTCTGCCGCCGCCCTCATAGAATTTGCTGAACATCTCAACATATTGCAGACGCATGGTATGCACATAAGAGCCGAGAGCATTCAGTCCGATCGTGACCGCATGACCTGCAAGGAAGATGACGATCATGAAGATCAGTCCCACAGGGCTTGTGCCGAACAGTCCCGACAGCATATTGAACACCTGCGCCATAACGCCTGTCGTCAGACCGAGCGCTAAAAGTCTGGAATAACTCAGCAGATCGCTGATATAGCTTGTAACGTCATAGAGTGACGCAACGCCGCCGATCAGCTTGCCAAAGATACCTTTTTTCTCACGCCCCTGCGTCAGCACCAGTCCGACAGCCGATACGATCATGATGACCAGACCGATCGTCTGCATCACGGGCGCAAATGCCATTCCTGCTGCAAGCACCGCAGCGCCGCAAAGCAGCAGCATCCACAGCCCCGTATCGAAAAATGCCTTGGCATACTGTTTTTGTTTCAGGCAGATATAGAACTTACAGCCCATGCCGACCAGAATATGCACCATACCGAGTGCGATCGACAGGATCATAATCATGAGCGCATCTTTCTGTGTATCGAGTATCGGCCAAGGGAGCAGTTCTCTCATGGTGATATTGCCGCCTGTGAACATATTATAGAACATGGCAGGCGCATCACCGAAGATACTGCCGAAGACAAGTCCCCAGAACACGGTGGCAACACCGCAGTACTGGAAGAGCTTCAAGTTGTTTCTCATCCGTTTGTCGGGTTTGAAGATCTTGATCGCAAGCCCTGTTGCAAGGATCATCAGAAGACCGTAGCCTGCATCCGAGAACATCATGCCAAAGAAGAAATAGAAGAAAAACGCTAAGATCGGCGTCGGGTCAATATCTTCTTTCGCAGGAGTCGAATACATCGTCACAATGCTTTGCGCAGGTTCGGCGAATTTGTTGTTTTTCAGCTTGATAGGCGCATCCTCATCCGCTTCTCCGAAATCGACCACGCAGGACGGGGACGCTTTCTGACAGAGCGCTTCCAATGCCTTGCAGTCCTCTTCGGGAACATAGCCGTACAGGACAAATACATGGTTGGTCTGGTCAAGCTGTGACAGCACCTTATATTTTTCGGAACGCAGGATAAAATAATCTTCCGTTTCACAGATGCTTTCACGATATTTTGCAAGAGAGATGATCTCTTCCTTTGCCGCCTCGTCCTTTTGGGCAATCTCCTCGCTCTTTTGCTGCTGCCGCTGCATTTTGACCATAGGCGTGCGGCTGGTGGGGTTCAGCGGCTGTGAAAAGCCGATGGTTCTCAGGGCTTTTTCCGCCGATTCCCTTTGTTTTTTGGGAGTGAATAAGGTAAGACACGTCATGTTCGGTGACGTGTAGAGTATCTCATACTCAAAGATCAGCTCAGGACATTCCTTTGCCAGCGCTTCCGACAACTGAACGTTATCGTAAGCCTTTGGCAGCGTACCGATCAGCACAGCGGTGGTCGGCGTATCCTTTGTGTTCAGCGGGATGTCCAGCTGTCTCCACGGTTCAAGCTGAGCAAGGGAGGTTCTGATCCTGACCTGCTCCGCCGCATAATCCGCACGCTGCTTATCCAGCTGACAGATCTTCTGACATACGCTGATGATCTTTGCAGAATCAGCAGCGATCCTGCCGATCTCGTCAGGGTCGATCTCTTTTCTGCCCTTGAAACTCGAAAGCATTCCCTTTTTTTCGGGAGAGAGCCTGCTAAGGATATGCAGCGCCTGCTGTGTCAGCTCTGCGTTTCGTTCAAACTGTTTGAGCTGAGAGGCGGTATCTTTGCGTCGGAATCCTTCCTGTGCCTTTTCGCCGCTGCTTTTGACCTGAATGAGCGCACTGTCCTGAAGATGCTCCAGAATGCGTTTTCGATCCTGCTTCAAAGCGATGATCCTTACCGTTTTCATGTTTAGCTTTGCCAAATGCTTATCACCACACTTCTTTTGTTATTCGGGAGAAACGTCATAGCTGCTGTGTCGTCAACAGTTCGATGACCTGTTCCCGTACCTTGCTGAAGTTTTTTTCGGCATTTTTTGAGATCACTGCACACTCTTTCGATGCTTCTTCACGCGCCTTTTGCAGATCCTGTTCCGCTTGCAGGGAAAGAGCCTGCTGCGTGTTCAAAAGCTCCTGATCGGCATTTTTCTGAGCCTGCGCGATCCGCTCTGCCGCTTCCGCCTTAGCATTTTTTCGGGATTCTTCCGCCTGCTTTTTTGCTTCTGCTTCTTTCAGCGAACATTGCTGTTCGGTTTCCAGAACGGCTTTCAGCATATCACTTGCCATCTACGTACTCTCCTTTGCTGCAGATTAAGACATTTTTTTGTCTAATTTCTATTAAACCATATTTTTAAGGCAAATTCAAT
>ONYV01000036.1 GCA_900322105.1 uncultured Eubacteriales bacterium
CCAGTACGACAATACCCGAACCGTTGAGCGACGTATTGAAAAGTCCCTCGCCGCCTGCCACTGCGGATGAGAAGCTGCTGCGCGCCGTTACCTTCATCTGTACGGAATCCGTACACGCCAAAAACAATCCGTCTTCAATGACCATCGAGCCGTTCCATTTGGCAAGATCCTCTAAAATAATATATTTGAAGGTCGGTTCTAAAATAACCTGTCCTGTGCCAAAATATCTTGGTTTGATAGCGCTTTCCTTTGTGACCTTGCTGCCGATGAATTTTTTGAACAGATCGCCTGCGCCCTGAACGTTCGTATTCATCTGTACATTGCCCACGATCATCTGCATGGCTCCTGCCTGCAGGATGATGCCCTGCTGATTGAGTGTTGCCACGACCTGTCTTCTTCTGATGTTCATTTGCGACATGAAATACGCCGTCTGCGCTGTGCTTGGCGAAACGGACAGATCCTTCTGATATTCAACGACCGAAAACGGCGGCAGCTGATTGACGACAGAACGTGCTTCCGTCTGGTTGAATACATTATGGTTGATCATTTTTTGAACCTCCCTTACGATTCCTTATCCGTGATTATACATTGATCTCTGCTGTTTCTGTTTCTATGGTTTCATAAGGCGCTAAAGCTGCGGCAACCTCGCCTGTCAGGAAATCTGTTGTCTGCTGCGGCGCTCTGCCCACATATTTTTCAGGTCGGCAGATCTCGTTGAGTTCTTCCATCGTTTTTCCGAAATCGGGGTCTGCTGCGATCTTTTCGAGCAGGTCATTTTTGCCGCCGCTGCTCTTGATGATCTGAGAGGCTTCTCTGATCTTTTCGTGCAGCTTCTGACGGTCGCCGCCTGCTTTTACGGCGTCCATCATGATATTTTCGGTCATCATGAACGGCAGTTCGTTCATCAGGTGAGCTGTAATGACTTTCTCATAGACCACCAGACCGTCACTGACGTTGAGATAAAGATTCAGTATCGCATCCACCGCAAGGAAAGCTTCGGGAATGCTCAGGCGCTTGTTAGCGGAATCGTCCAGCGTTCTCTCGAACCACTGTGTTGCCGCTGTAATGTACGGATTGAGCACATCGATCATCACATAGCGTGAAAGTGACGTCATTCTCTCGGAGCGCATGGGGTTGCGCTTATACGCCATAGCGCTTGAGCCGATCTGGTTTTTCTCAAACGGTTCTTCGATCTCTTTGAGGTGCTGGAGAAGGCGGATGTCGTTTGAGAACTTTGACGCGCTCTGCGCAATGCCTGCCAACACGTTGACCACACGGCTGTCAAGTTTTCTGGAATAGGTCTGACCCGATACCGCAAAGCACTGTGAAAAGCCCATTTTTTGAGCAATGCGTCTGTCGATCTCCTTGCACTTTTCATGATCGCCGTCAAACAGCTCTAAGAAGCTCGCCTGAGTGCCTGTCGTACCCTTACAGCCAAGCAGCTTCATGCTGCCGATGCAATAGCGAACGTCCTCTAAGTCCATCAGCAGATCCTGAATCCAGAGCGTTGCCCTTTTGCCGACAGTGGTAGGCTGTGCAGGCTGAAAATGGGTAAACGCAAGGGTCGGCAGGTCTTTATATTTATCTGCAAAAACAGAAAGCTGACGGATCACGCTGACCAGCTTTTTCTCTACGACTTTCAGCGCTTCTGTCATGATAATGACATCGGTATTGTCTCCGACATAGCAGGAAGTCGCGCCGAGATGGATGATGCCTGCTGCCTTGGGACACTGTACGCCATAGGCATAGACATGGGACATCACGTCATGACGGACGACTTTTTCACGTTCTTCGGCTACCTCGTAGTTGATATCCTCTGCATGAGCCTTCAGCTCGTCGATCTGCTCTTGTGTGATATTCAGTCCTAATTCATGCTCCGCTTCTGCAAGTGCGATCCAGAGCTTTCTCCATGTCTTGAACTTCATATCGGGAGAAAACAGATATTTCATTTCTTTGTCCGCATATCTTGATGACAGCGGCGATTCATAAGTATCTCTTGCCATAATGCAACCTCTTTCAATTTATTCTGACATCAGCCTTCGGGCTTTCCGAGACAGGCGTTGTTTTTTTCGGGCAGCTTCTTGTCAAACTCCACGCCGCCGCGCTCTTTGCCTGCTAACATCTTTTCGGGGATCTTTGTGGGATAATGTCCCGAAAAACACGCATCACAGATCCCGATATTCTGAAAGTTCAGCATCTCGCTCAGCTTATCGGGCGGCAAAAAGCCCAAGGTGTCTGCGCCTGTCAGCTCACAGATTTCTTTGATCGAATGCTTTACGGCAATCAGTTCATCCCTTGAGGGAATGTCCGTTCCGTAGAAGCACGGCCAGATGAACGGCGGAGAACTGATGCGCAGATGCACTTCTTTTGCGCCCGCATTTCTCAGCATTTTGACGATGCGGTCGCAGGTCGTTCCTCTGACGATCGAGTCGTCTATGACAACAACACGTTTCCCTTCGAGTACCGAACGCAGGGGATTGAGCTTGAGCTTGACGCTGTTAGCGCGTTCCTTTTGTGTCGGCTTGATAAACGTTCTGCCGATATAGCCGTTTTTGACGATGCCTTTTTCATAGGGAATGCCCGATTCTTCACTGTAGCCGATGGCGGCGTCAATACCCGATTCCGGTACGCCGATCACCACATCCGCTTCTACGGGAAATTCCCTTGCAAGGATCCGTCCTGCTGCCTTTCTGGATTCATAGACGCTAATGCCGTCGATCTCGGAATCCGTTCTGGCAAAGTAGATATATTCAAACACGCAAAGTGATCTCTTTGCTTTTTCGACGCTGTCGCTCATCATGGAGCGAACGCCGTTTTCATCCACGATGACGATCTCTCCCGGCTTTACGTCACGCACAAATTCCGCTCCGCAAGCAGCGAGTGCGCAGCTTTCCGATGCAAACACCACGGAATTGCCAAGTTTTCCCATACACAGCGGACGGAAGCCGTGAGGATCTCTGGCGGCGATCAGTTTTTTCGGGCTCATCACAAGCAGTGAGTATGCGCCTTCGATCTGCTTCATCGTTTTGGCGACCGCTGCTTCCACAGAGGGCGCTTTGATGCGTTCTCTTGCGATCAGATAAGCGATCGCTTCGGAGTCAATCGTCGTCTGGAAGATCGCTCCTCTTTGTTCCAATTCCCGTCTGATCTCAAAGGCATTTGTAAGATTTCCGTTATGGGCGATCGCCAGCGTACCCTTGACATAACGCATAACAAGCGGCTGTGAGTTTTCACGCACACTGCCGCCTGCCGTTGAGTATCTTACATGAGAAATAGCCATCTGACCCTTCAGACTGTTCAAAACCTCTTTGTTAAAAACCTCGCTGACGAGTCCCATGTTTTTATGACCGGTGATAACGCCTCTGTCGTTCACCGATATGCCGCAGCTTTCCTGACCTCTGTGCTGCAGTGCAAGAAGTCCGTTATAGCAGGCATAAGCAGGTGCGATACTGTCATCACCGTATATTCCGAAGACGCCGCATTCCTCGTGCAGTTCTTCGCTGAACCAGTTTCCTGAATCAATACTCAAATAATTCACCATCCCGCAGCCGACGCTGCATCTGTCTTGACCGCGGCGCCGCAAACATCAGCAGCGCCGTGATCCTCTGTTTTCCTGCGTTCCGTCTTGTCAAAACAAGATCATTTTGCCAGACCGATCCTCTTCATCATCTCGGCATAGGCTTCTTCTACATTGCCAAGATCTCTTCTGAAACGATCCTTGTCGAGCTTTTCGTGGGTCTTGATGTCCCAGAAGCGGCAGGTATCCGGAGTGATCTCGTCAGCCAGCACGATCTCGCCGTCAGCAGTCTTGCCGAATTCGAGCTTGAAGTCGATCAGCTCAACGCCGACGCTTGCGAAAAACTCTACCATATATTTGTTGATATTCAGCGCCATGTTGCTGATGATCTCGATATCCTTTGTGGTAGCAGCGCCGATAGCGACTGCATGATACGCATTGATGAGCGGATCGCCCAGCGCGTCATCTTTATATGAGAACTCTAAAACGGTGCATTTCAGCTCTGTACCCTCTTCCAGTCCCAGACGCTTTGCCATAGAACCTGCCGCTTTATTTCTGATGATGACTTCAAGAGGAACGATCTTTACTTTCTTGACAACAGTTTCCCTGTCGTTGAGTTCTTCCACATAGTGTGTTTTGATGCCTTTTTCTTCCAGCAGCTTGAACATAAAGTTGGACATTCTGTTATTGACAACACCCTTGCCGACGATGGTGCCTTTTTTCAGACCGTTGAAAGCGGTTGCGTCATCCTTATACTCAACAATGCAATAACCTTCCTCTGAGGTAGCAAAAACCTTCTTTGCTTTTCCTTCATACAACTGCTCTGCCTTTTCCATTTTGAACTTCTCCTCTCGAAATTATGTTTACAGATGAGCTTTTACAAAAGACCCTGCCGCTTTACTCCGAACATGATGCACCGATTTCACAAGGTGCCGGGATGCGTCCGTTCATGCGCCTTTGTCAGAGTCTTTGAAACAACTTTTATTATACAACTTGTCGTGATTTTTAGCAAGTAAGTTCATCGACTATTTTATTTTTTTGACGTTTAGTCTATTTTTTTTCTGATTATCCCGTAATTTTCTGCTATTTATACAAAATATAGCGCCGCCCTTTGTTACGTCAAAAAAATTCATTACGTTGCATAGAATCCTTTTGCTGTGATTTGTCTTATTTGCCAAAATGTACAAGTTAGAATTCTCTACTCGTCATATTCTGTCCCGAAATGCCGTTTATTCACGGTTGTTTGCCTTCATTTTTGCATTTTTTAAGATGAAAACTTGCAAAAAATAAAAATTATACTTGATAAAACGAAAACAATGTGTTAAAATAGGTCTTGCAGTTGAAAAACAGACGGCTGACAGGGTCTTTCCTGCATTTCCGCTCTGTTTTCAGACTTTATTATCTTTACATTTATAAGGAGTGGCGAAAGATGTCCTATGTAAGCGAACAGCTCGAAAAGCTGGCAGCCAAAAATCCCAACCAGCCTGAATTCCTTCAGACAGCAACAGAGGTTCTGACTTCTCTGGAGCCTGTTTTTGATGCGAATCCTCAGTATCAGAAGAATGCGATCATCGAAAGAATCACTGAGCCCGAAAGACAGATCATGTTCAGAGTACCGTGGGTAGACGATAACGGTAATGTTCAGGTCAACCGTGGTTTCCGTGTACAGTTCAGCAGCGCTCTCGGCCCATACAAAGGCGGTCTGCGTTTCGCTCCCAACGTAAATATCAGCATCATCAAATTCCTCGGCTTTGAGCAGATCTTCAAGAACTCTCTGACAGGTCTTCCCATCGGCGGCGGCAAGGGCGGCGCTGACTTCGATCCCAACGGCAAGTCCGATATGGAGATCATGAGATTCTGCCAGTCCTTTATCACAGAGCTTTACAGACACATCGGTCCTAACACAGACGTTCCTGCAGGCGACCTTGGCGTCGGCGGCAGAGAGATCGGCTACATGATGGGTCAGTACAAGAGAATCAGAGACGCTTATGACGGCACTCTCACAGGCAAGGGCGTTGGTTACGGCGGTCTGCTCGGCAGAGCGGAAGCAACAGGCTACGGCATCGTCTTCTATGCAAGAGAAATGCTCAAGTACTGCGGCGAGACCCTCGAAGGCAAGACCTGCGTCGTATCCGGCTTTGGCAACGTTGCTTGGGGTACCTGCAAGAAGCTCACAGAGCTGGGCGCTAAGGTCATCACCATTTCAGGTCCTGACGGCTACATTCTTGATGAGGACGGCGTTTCAGGCGAGAAGATCGACTACCTCCTCGAGCTCAGAAGCTCAGGCAAGAACATCTGCGAGCCTTATGCTGAAAAGTTCCCGAACGCTAAGTTCTTCAAGGGCGAGAAACCCTGGGGTGTTAAGGCTGACCTCTACATCCCCTGCGCTACTCAGAACGAAATTTATCTTGAGGATGCTCAGAAGATGGTTGCTAACGGCTGTAAGTTCCTCTGCGAAGGCGCTAATATGCCTACCAGAAACGAAGCGATCGAGTATCTCATGGAGAACGGCGTAGTAGTAGGTCCTTCCAAGGCTGCTAACGCAGGCGGCGTTGCTTGCTCCTGCATCGAAATGAGCCAGAATGCAGGTCATACTGTATTTAGCGCTGAAGAAGTTTACGCTAAGCTCGAGACAATCATGGTCAACATCTTCAACCAGAGCGTTGAGGCTTGCAAGAAGTACAACCTCGGCACAAACCTCGTTGCAGGCGCTAACATCGCAGGCTTCGTTAAGGTTGCTGACGCTATGCTCGCTCAGGGTATCGTTTGATTTCTCCTCTTTTCAAAGAGTATCATTTTCAATTGCCGCATCGGTTTTCCGGTGCGGCTTTTTTCATGCGGAAAAACACCCGACCTGAAGTACTCGTCAGAAACGTGCGCCGCTCTGCCTAAGGCAAAACCGCAGTTCAATGCAACCTGCGGTTTTTCGTTATCGTTTGGTAGAACGGTAGATCTCAATATGTATCTGATGCCGCAGCTGCAAAGGGTCATCGTACTTTTTCAGCATGGTACGGTACTCTTCTTCAAACTGCGATACTTCTTTTTCTGATAGACTCGCTCCAACGCCCCGACAGCTTCTGACTCTGCCGAGCCACGCTTCTTTCGTGAAAGAAAGTGTTGCCCGATAGGAATGGATCGTTTCGATCTCGAAGCGTTGTTCTGCCCAGGAAGGGTATTGATAGCGAAACTGCTCAAAACCGCCGCCGCTCCAGTGCGGATTGTATTTCAGAACAAGGCTCTCCATTTCGTGAATGATCTCATCCTCAAACGGCAGCCAATCCATGAAGATCTTGCAAAACACTCCTTCGGGCTTGAGGACACGTCTGATCTCTGCGGCTGTCTTTTCAGCGTCAAAATAGTGAAAGCACTGCACAGCCGTTACAACATCAAACTGACCGTCATTAAAGCCCGTATTTTCGGCAGAGCAGACTTTGAAATGGATGTTCATATTTTTCTGTTCGGCAAGTTTCTGACCGTATGCAATTTGATTTTCGGATATGTCCGTTGCCGTGAAATTGGCACCTGTATGATACAGATTGATTGGTAAAACCGCCGTGCCACTGCCTAAATCAAGAATATTTTGTCCCTGCCTGCCAATGCCGAATGAAATCAATTTTTCATACATACTTTTCGGGTAAATATCACGGTATTTTGAGTATTCATCGGACACTTTGCCGAAATCAAATTCATTTCCGTCATCTATGTAATTCAACTTCATTGAAAAACTCCTTATCAATATTTTACAATGAGATATAAAGTGGCTAAAAACAGCGTGCATAAAGTGAGAAAGATAATGTGTTTTTTCTTCTGTTCCCACAGCAAACCGATAAATTCACGCAAAAACGCATTCGGGAAAAAGTAAAGTTTGGTTTTAGCGGAAAGTCCCTTGACAGTCATGCCCAACTTTTGTGCAAGCGTATAGCCACGGAATACATGATAATTTGTCGTTGAAAAGGCGATATTTACGTTTTCGATATTGTCGGTATCGCTTTCAATGACTTTTTTGGAAAATGCCATGTTCTGATAGGTATTAACGGACTTGTCCTCTTTCAAAATCTGACTTTCGGGAATTCCCTGTTCCATGAGGTAGCGTTTCATACTTTCGGCTTCACTGACAACTTCATCACTGCCTTGTCCGCCCGATGGAACGAATTTAGCGTGTTTGTGGAATTTTTCATACTGTTCACGTTCAAACGTCAATGCACGGTCAATCCTGCCACGCAAAATCGGTGTAGGTGAACCGTCACTTCTGATGGCACAGCCGAGAATGATTATATAATCCATCGGCTGTTTTATTTTGTACCTTGTCGAAGCCAATGCACAGAAAACGGTTGAAATGAGCATACATTCCAGATAGCTGAAAACGAGTGAAACGGTTGCCCTTATGACAGTGAATATATAGTAACCTGTTTCAGAACCGACATTTTCACTGCCTTTGCCGAGCATATATATCATTATAATTCCGCCGATAGCGGCAAAACCCAGTAAAAATCCAAGTAAAGTTTGTATGCGGAAACCTTCATGCCTGACAAGCTGGATATTGCTGAAACTGAGTGCAACAGCAAACAGCATAAACGGAATAATCGTGATTGCCACGAATTCAAAATTGATGTTACAGTATGCGTCCAGAATCGCAT
>ONYV01000249.1 GCA_900322105.1 uncultured Eubacteriales bacterium
AATCTGATGCAGAAAAGGCTAAGTATATGTACGATTCCAATAATGATGGCACAAAGGATAAAGAATCGTATGACCGCTCAAGACTGTTCTTTGGCAAGAATGAATATCACAAGCTGGATGATGCTCAGATACTGACGACAGGAAACCAATACTATGTATTCAAGAACGTTCCTGTCTATGACAGACTTGGCAATGTCATTCCGTATCAGGCGGACGAAAAACCGATCGTCAGAGAGATCAGTGACGAGACAGAAACCACGACCTATACCTATAACAGAACGGCGGAGCAGTATCATACTCACTGGGGCTATAAAGACCAGTATGAAGATTATATCTATACGGAAGAAAGCCAGACAAGAGATCCTGATAGAGACTGGGATAATGCATTCAAGGCAACAACCTCTGTTTATCAAGACGAACTGATCTGTAACCGCTTTGATATCTTCAACATACTGCCTGTAACAAAGGTAACGGCTCACGTAAGATGGATCACATACATTCCAGATACCGAGAAGCCCGAAAAGCAGGTTGGAGTGACGCTGTACAGAACGACGGAGAACATCCCGACGACAGACGAAGCAAAGAAAGAGGCTTATGAAGATGAGCTCAGCTATGCAAAGCCCGCAGTCGACCCCGATCAATTGATCCATAAAGACAAGGATAACGAATATATCCATCTGAACGTTCCTCAAGACAGTAGTGTTTCTGTACCGAATGGTATTGATCAGTCGATCAAACGAGGCACAGGTATCGAGAATAACTATTACGATCACACGGGAACATTATCGGATGTAGCTTGTGATCCTGTTATGGGATATGTACCGATCTACAGCTACAACGGAGAACCGTTCTATTATTACATGACGGCTCCCGAAGTAACGGGTTATACGCTGATCCGCTCCGAAGATGTTTCCGAAACAGAAAAGAAGTATATCTATCCTCCGTTTGGCACTGCGGACGAAACACTGAAAAGTACGAACACAGGATCAAATGCCTCTATGTATGCGTTTGCATCGCTGAATTTCACAGGCACAACAGGCGCAGAGCATAACATTGACCTGACTGTCACGTATGAACAGAAAACAGCCTCTGTAGACTTCAAGAAGATCGACGGAACGTATGAATCAAACTACAGCAAATACCAAGGCTATACCGAGAAAGCGCTGGCAAATGCAAAATTCCTTCTGTATAACGAATCCAACGCTTTGGTAGGCGATGCTAACGGCTATCTGTACCGTCAAGCAAACAGCAGCGTTTATCAGTATATCCCGTCCACCGAATTAGTGGATGAGCATGATGATCCTCTCGACGCACAGGCACAGAAAGACAAATACCCGGGTATCGAAGCAGATGATGCCCAGGGCTTGATCAAATACAATTCTGAGGATCGCAAACTCGTTTCCGATGCAAACGGAAAAGTACAGATCATCGGTCTGCCTTACGGCACATACACCTTAAAAGAGACCGATACACCGGAAGGCTTTACGAATGAAGAAGGCTATCTGGTCAACAAAAAATTCAGTCTTGCAGAAGATGATGCTGGTATTATGTTTGTGACCGACTTGAGTGCTGAGCCAAATGATCAATATGTCAAAGAAGAAGATCTGCCGCAAAACAGCAATTATAAAAAGCTGCCGATCCGTTTGCGCAACTATGAAGAAGTCAAGACGACCAGCGTCAAGATGACGAAAAAGGATGCGGAAGACGACAAGCCGATCACTTCCTCGAAAGCAACATATTATTTATTAAAGCTCATTCCGCAGGAGTATTCACCGAATACTGATGCATACGAACAGTGGGTAGATAACTATCAGAGAGTTCTGAAAGAAGCAGACCCGAAAGTTTCTCCCGACGACCCGTCCAATACCGAATTACGGAAGTATTGGCAGACGAATGACTGGGATTCTCTCAGCAACACGGATGCTCTCGCTGAGATACTTAGACCGTTTGGTATGCAGAGTCTGCTCAACCGTTACGGTCCGTATCAGACAGACGCAAGCGGTGTGATCGGTCCGATACCGAACCTCGATCACGGAACTTACTACTTCTTTGAGGTTCAGTCACCTTACGGCTATAAAGTAGACAATACCCCGATCGACAGCAAAATGCTGGTCATCAGGGATGTTGACGAAACGCAGAACATTCAGGGCGACTATCCCGACCCGAGAAAACCTGCAAATCTCAAGATCTTTAAGTCCGATCAGTACAGAAACGGTCTGGACGGCGGCTTGTTCGAGCTGTATTATGTCCCCGATGTTGTGAAGTCGATCCCGTATTACACCTTCAACAGCAAGGTAGTACCACCATCGCCGACCTATACGGTGAGCGGAGAAGAACCAATGCCCGGGGTTGCTCCGGGAGAAACGATCAAGAATTACGAGTATGATTATTCTATTTCAACGATCGCACCTCCAACAGCGACAGAAAGCAATTGGATCTTGCCGAGAACGGATAACGATTACATCTACTTTGAAGACGGCGGCAGCGGAAGCTGGCGCAGCTACGAGATCAATCACCCGAGCAGCTATATCTACGAAAACGAATCGAGCAAAGGCGCAAGAATGACTAAAGGCGATCTGTTCATCGAAGGTGATGCGATCTATGCAGATTTCTATCGTTATGATGGTCAGTGGA
>ONYV01000039.1 GCA_900322105.1 uncultured Eubacteriales bacterium
CTGGACGGACTGAATGTTACCAACAGCAATTTTCCCGTGATCTACGTATCATCTGCGGACAAATGCTTCATCACGACCACAAACAGCACCAATACCCTGTCCGTCACAGGAACATTCCGTTCAGACGGCGACACCAATACAGACGCTGTGATCTATTCCAAGGATGATCTGGTATTCAACGGTGTTGGCACACTGAATATCAGTTCATCAGCAGGAAACGGCATTTCGGGCAAGGATGACGTGAAATTTACAGGCGGCACCTATTCGATCACCAGCAAAGAGGACAGCATCGAAGCAAACGATTCGATCTCTGTCTATGACGGCACATTTACTATCAAGTCCTCAAAAGACGGACTGCACAGCGAAGACAGTGACGACAATACCGTTGGTTATATCTATATCGCAAACGGTACTTTCCACATTACAGCGTCAAGTGACGCAATACAGGGTACGACCCTGACACAGATCGACGGCGGTACATTTGAGATCACTTCTTCCGAAGGAATTGAAGCGACCTATGTCCGCATCAACGGCGGCAATATCAGCATTTCAGCATCCGATGACGGCATCAACGCGACAACCAAAAGCACTTCCTATTCAACCCCGACTGTGGAATTTAACGGCGGCACAACAAAGATCGTGATGGGTCAGGGCGACACAGACGCAGTAGACGCTAACGGCAATATCATCGTAAACGGCGGCACCATCGACATTACCGCAACGGTATCCTCTTTCGATTATGACGGCACGGCAGAATATAACGGCGGCACGATCATCATCAACGGCACACAGGTAGATTCCATCCCACAGTCCATGATGGGCGGCAGAGGCGGCATGGGCGGAATGGGCGGTCGTGGAAACATGGGCGGCATGAACCCCGGAGGATTCTGATCTCAGCCGTAAATCTCACACATTTCCCTGACAGTTCACAGATAGGCAGTTAATTTGAAAGGAAAGAAGGAATTTGTTATGAAACACTCAAAATGGATCATCAGTCTTGTAATGGCTGCATTGCTGACAGCAGGCACTGCGACCGCTGTTATGGCAGCAGACGACAGCGCATCCGCATCTGCTCCCGAAAGCTCTGTTTCGGACAGCGCAAATACCGAAAAGTCTGATAACAGCGCTGAAAAAAGCGTGAAAAAGCATAAGCCGTCCAAAGCGGCCGACGATGAAACAAGCGACAGCGCAGGAGATGAAGATGCAGACAGCACGACAAAGCGTCCGCATCACGGGAAGAAGCACCGCAAGAAAAAATCAGCGGACGCAGCTGCTTCCGGTGACAGCGCAGAAACACCGTCAGACAATGCATCGGCTGACGGAAGTGAAGCAGCAGACGGAACAAAGAAAAAGCGGGTAAGAAAGGAACGTACAGCAGACGAAAGCACCGATTCACAGGACGCTGCTGACGGACAGGAAAAGGCAGAAAAGGGAAGCAGACGCAAACACGCAAGATCATCACAGACCGATCAAACGGAAAACAGTGAAACTTCCCAAAACGAAACGACCGCATAAACCGTATATCTGAACTGTCAATGGAAATAGTATAAACCTTTCGGACTGTTACACAGTGTGATGTCACTTTGTAACAGTCCGTTTTTGTGCTGCGATATATTTGCATTTGATTGACATTTGCGGGACAGACGATTATAATGGATTTGGAAAGTCTGCGCAAAATACGGTGAAGCAAACGGATCTGAACGGAGGAAACGCTATGAATAAAAGCCGATTGGAAGCCTTCAGCGATGGGGTGATCGCTATCATTATCACGATCGTGGTGCTGTTGATCGATCTTCCCGACGGAGATGATTGGGGAGCGCTTTCAAAGATGCTGCCGCTTTTCTTTTGTTATATCGTCAGCTTTGTGCTGATCGGGATGCGCTGGGCAAACCATCATCATTTATTTCAGATCGCACAGTCTGTCAACGGTAAGATCATCTGGGCGAATCTGTTCTACCTGTTTTCGCTGTCACTGTTTCCTGTTGTGACGGGATGGGCAGCCAAAACGAGTTTAGCGCCTGTTCCGACAACGCTGTTCGCCATATTGAATCTGGTCGAAAGTCTTGCCTATATTCTGCTGCAGCACACGGTCATATCTTCACATGACTGCGTGATGGTCAAAAACGTTGTCAGCGAAAGCAAAAAGGAAGCGGTCACGATCGCATTGGAGTTAGCAGCGCTCGGCGTTTCATTCATCGAGCCGATCCGTTACGGCACATACGTTCTGTTGCTGCTGATGTCATGCCTGTGGATCATCCCCGATCTGAGAATGAAGAAAATCTATTTCAGTACGCAGGAAAACACGCAGGAAGAACCTTGTCCGACGGACGATCAAGCGGAACAGACGAAAACACAAGAGGATCAGAAGGACAATCAATAGACTTCTCCGGTTCCCGAGAAAGTCTGATAACGGGGTTCTCTATGATGCCGAGTAAAGGAAGTTGAAACGATGAAGATCAGAAAATTAGAAGATGAACTGACGGTCTGCAAGGTACATTCCGTGTCGGACATATCGTTGGAGAAGGAATTTTATTTCATTGGCAGAACAGACGAAGAAATATCGCTGGTGTGCAGAAGCAAAGATACGCCGAAAAATACTGCTGCAAGGGAAGACGGCTGGAAAGGCTTTCGTATTGAAGGCGAACTGGATTTTTCGCTGATCGGTATTCTGTCGAAGCTGTCAGGCATTCTTGCAGAACGGCAGATCGGCATTTTTGCCGTATCGACTTATAACACGGATTATATCCTTGTCAAAAAAGAAAACTTCTCAAAAGCGCTTTCTGCCCTTTCGCAGGCAGGTTATGAGATTGTGTGATATCAGGGTCAAAGCGAAAAGAACAAAAAGATCGAAAGGAAATAATGAAACATGAAACAACCGATTTTTAGAAAAACAGCGGCGCTGCTGTGTATTTTTTCCATGCTGCTCACAGCAGGACTTGCAGGATGCAAAAACAATTCATCAGACAGCAGCAAAGGCTGATCACTGCGTCAAATGATGAGAGCAAGCAAGCATCCCAAACTTCCAAGGGATCGACTGAAAAACCGTCGTCAGCGTCAAAGCCAAAAACAGAAAGTCAGGCATCTGACGAAGATGCTTCCGGATCCTCTGCTCAGGCAACAGAGATATCAACAGAAGAGAGTACAGATCAGCCAACAGAAACGCCATCGCAGCCATCTTCAGAAACACCGTCACAGCAGCCTGCGGAGATCTCTCAGGACAGCGCGCCGTTGGCAGAAGGCTTTACTTATCAGACAAACGCAGACGGAACGGTCACGCTGACAAGCTATACTGACAGAAACAGCGTTTTAGAGATTCCTTCCACGATCGGCGGAAAGCAGGTCACTTCGGTCGGAGACGGATGCTTTCAGGGCAATGTGACGGTAGAGAAAGTCACGATACCCGAAGGTGTTTTGGATATCGGAGAATATGCATTTGAATGCTGCTCGGCGCTGAAGGAAGTCAGACTGCCCGAAACGCTGAAAGCGATCGGCGCAGGTGCATTTTCGGGCTGTGACGGGCTTTCGGACATTCGTCTGACCGACAGCATCGAAAGCATCGGCAACGGAGCGTTTTTGTTCTGCCGTTCTGTGACAGAGGTGAATATGCCGAAAAACCTCAGAGAACTCGGACGCTTTGCGTTTGCTCATTGCAGCGGACTTCGTTCGGTCAGCTGGAACGGTGACAATATTCGTTCTCTTCCCGACAGACTGTTTTACAGCTGCACCAAGCTGACAGAATTTCATATGCCCTATGCGCGGTGAATATGCATTTCATAACTGCGGAGAGCTGAAAAAAGTCAATTACAGTGTGGTTTCGCTGTCGGATACGGCGTATAAAGGCTGCTATCAGCTGCCCGAAGGAGAGGAGCAGAATCAGCCCGATTATACGGAATATCATAGCGGCTATTCCGAGGATGACTCTCAGGAAGAGGACATCAGCGGCAGCGCAGGATCGATTGCAGGCGATAAGAATTTGTTTGACGAGCAGAAATACAGCGCTTACCGTACCGTCAGCAACGATGAGTTCAGCGCATGGAGCAAGCGGTATATCAGTTTCTGCCGTGAAAGTGGTGTGCCGATCGAGAGGAATCAGCTCCTGTATACCATGATGTATAAGGGAGAAGTGATCCCCTACTATCTTGCCATGACTTCTGCGCAGAATCAGGATCCGTCTATGACAGAACAGGCGGCAGAAGCCTTTGGTGGGGATTACAGGGAAATGTATCTCATGATCGACCACGGACTGACTACCGAGCTGAAACGAGGCAAGATGTGTGACGACCTTGTTTTGTACAGCGGCGTTTATGACAGTCAGTTAATGGCGGCAGCAGGAACAGACGCTGTTCCGACAATGGAACAGCTCAGAGATGCGATCGGCAATACCTTTACCGACCCGATCATGATCAGCACCACCACCGATATCGGTGTTGCCTGTAATTTCTCCCAGACACTCTTTATCATCTATGCCTCCAAAGAGAAGCTCAGCGCTCAGGGCGCGATCAGTATTGACAGCATCATCAATACCAACGAAAAGGAGATCTTAATGGCAGACAATGCAAAATACCGTGTGCTGGATGTCGGTACGATCGACGTGGAAAAGAAGGACAGCAGCGACGCAGAAGACGTGCTTCGCCGCAATTATGTCAAGGTAGAGCTGCTTTGATACAATATGAACAGATATCACATATTGACTGATGGAAGGACATAGCGTCGTTCATCGGAACACAGGAATGCCGCCAAAACGAAAAGGGAAAGATCGCCCTTTGATTTTGGTGGCATTTTGCACAAAGATAAGCAATGAAATTGGGTGTCCTGCACAGAAGTATGAGCTTTCCTGACAGCAAAGCAAGGACATTTCTTGTGCAGGTTCACGAAAAAGTGTTCTGAGCAAAAGATGATTTCTATATGGAATATCCTTTGGATGAAACATTTGGAAAATTCCATACAAAGAAACGTGAAAAAATAAAATTGAATTTGTGAAAGATATGTGATAGACAAAAGCAAGAAAATCTGCTATTATAATGAATTGAATATAAGAGGGAATGAAGAATAGGAAGTCTATTATACAAAAAGCGGTTTCATTGGGTAAATGAACATCGTCAAAAGAGAAAAAGGAAACCAAAAGGGGACGTGATGATGAAACGAACAGCACAGGATGTTATCAGCTTTGTAGAAGAAAACAACATCAAATTTGTCCGACTGGCGTTTTTTGATGTATTCGGCGTGATGAAAAATATTTCGATCATGTCCTCAGAGCTGAAAGAGGCGTTTGAACACGGCGTCAGCATCGTGCCGTCAAGCATCGACGGCTTTGAAGGAACAGGGACCGACCTCAAACTCTTTCCCGATCCTCAGACGCTGAGGGTACTTCCGTGGCGGCCGCACAATGACGGCGTTGTCAGACTGCTCTGTCAGATCAGACGACCTGACGGTACGGTGTATGAGGGCGATGTCAGAAATGCGCTGAAAGAAGCCGTTTCAGAGGCCGAACAAGCAGGTCTGGAGATCAGCACGGGACTTTCGTGTGAGTTCTATCTGTTCAAATTGGACGAAAACGGACTCCCGACAAGGATCCCTCACGACAGGGCAGGCTATCTTGACGTTGCGCCGCTTGACAAAGGCGAGAATATACGGCGCAGGATCTGCCTGACGCTTGAGGAAATGGGGATACATCCTCTGTCCTCTCACCATGAAAACGGTCCCGGTCAGAATGAGATCGATTTTCGTTACAGCGATATGCTCAGCGCAGCGGATGACTTTGTTTCCTTCAAATCGGTCGTCAAAACAGCAGCGCAAAAGGAAGTACTGTATGCCTCCTTCCTGCCAAAGCCCCTGCCCGACAGCAGCGGCAGCGGTATGCATATCAATCTGTATATCCGCGAAAACGGTCAGAATATTTTTATGCTGCAAAACGGACAGATGAGTAAGACAGCGCAGAGCTTTATTGCAGGTGTGCTCAGCCATGCCGCAGAAATGACGGTATTCTTTAACCCGATACCAAATTCCTATGCAAGGTTCGGACTCTTCAAAGCGCCCGATACCATCGACTGGTCTTTTCGGAATCTGAATCCCCTTGTTCGTCTTCCCGAAGCGGAAAATCCGTCCGCCAGAATGGACTTCCGCAGCCCTGATTCCTCTTGTAATCCGTATCTTGCCTTTACGATGCTCATCCGCGCAGGTCTTGACGGCATCCGCCAACAAATGCCGCTCCCGCCGATGGCAAGCGCAGCTTCTACCTCGGCGTTTCTCCCCGAAACGCTTTCTCAGGCGTCCGAGCTTGCCAAAAACAGCCGCTTTGTCAGGGACAGTCTGCCTGAGATCATCGTCAGCAATTATCTGGACATCATCAGCGATACCGTCATCCGTTCAGGACAGGGCGGCGAACTGAAAAAGCTGATGGAAGAAAGATATTTTGAAATCATATAAAAATATCCCGATACTACTTGATTGAAACGAATTTTTTTTGTAAAATAATAGGAAGGGTGTCGAGCTGCTTTGGAAAAGCTATTGGTCATTTCTTCAAGTGAAAAAAGCGTTGCGGCGGTCAAAAAGCTGTTGGAAACAGAATTGCTTCTGACTGTTCAAAATGCCGACAGCGCTGCCGAAGGACGGAGGATGGCTTTTCAGAGTGAGTATGATGCGGTCGTGATCGCATCGCCGCTCAAAGATGAAGCAGCAGAAGAGCTTGCCGTTGATCTTGCAAAACGCACGTCTGCGGGCATTCTGCTGATCGTCAGCGAAGAAGAAGAAACAAAAACCGAACAGAAAGTGATCCCCTCCGGCGTTTTTGTTCTGGCAAGACCCCTTGGCAAAACACTGTTTCTGAAATCCCTGCGGCTATTAGAGGCGTTTTGCAGCCGTATCAAAGGCATACAGCAGCAAAACCAGCTTTTGCAGCAGCAGATCGACGAAACGAGGATCATTCAACGCGCAAAATCAGTGCTGATACGGTATCTGTCCATGACGGAAGCTCAGGCGCACAAGTACCTCGAAAAACAGGCGATGGATCTGCGCATCACCAAATTAGAGGTAGCCAAACGCCTGCTCAGCACCTATGATTATTGAAACAAAAAGAAAAGCGGAGAGATCCGCGGGAAAGGAATGGTAGAAAATGAAAAAAGCCTATCTTATTCTGGAGAACGGAGATGTGTATGAAGGTTACTCCTTTGGCGCCGAAAAAGAAACCGTCGGAGAGCTTGTTTTTACAACAGCGATGACTGGGTATCTGGAAACGTTGACCGATCCGAGCTATTACGGACAGATCGTATGCCAGACTTTTCCGCTGATCGGTAACTATGGCGTAATTCCCGCAGATTTTGAGAGCAGTCGTCCTGCGCTTCGTGCTTATATTGTGAGAGAGTGGTGTCAACACCCTTCCAACTTCCGTTGCGAGGGGCAGATTGACGCTTTTTTAAAGGAAAATAATATTCCCGGCCTTTACGGTATCGATACCAGATGCCTGACAAAGACAGTGCGTGAATACGGTGTCATGAATGCAAAGCTGATGTATTCCATTCCGAATGAAAAGGATCGGGAAGAGCTGAAAAGCTACCGTATCGTGGACGCGGTGAAATCCGTGACGGTCAGCGAAAAAAAGACCTATCAGACAGAGAATGCAAAATACCATGTCGTACTGATGAATTTCGGCGCAAAAAGACGTATTTGCAGAAACCTGCAAAAGCTCGGCTGCAATGTGACGATGGTGCCTTCCTGGACGACAGCCGAAGAGATCATTGCGATGAACCCCGACGGCATCATGCTCAGCAACGGTCCCGGAGACCCGAAAGAGAATACGGAGATCATTGAGCAGCTCAGGATCCTCAGCAATTCAGGCATCCCGACCTTTGGCATCTGCCTTGGACATCAGCTTCTTGCCTTGTCTCAGGGAGCGACCACTACTAAACTGAAATACGGTCACAGGGGCGCCAATCAGCCTGCGACCGATCTTCAGACAGGCAGAGTATATGTCACCAGCCAGAATCACGGCTATTCCGTTGAGAGCGATTCCCTTCCGTCCAATGCCGTTGTCAGCTTTGTCAATGCCAATGACGGCACCTGCGAAGGCATCACTTATACCGATAAGCCGATGTTCAGCGTACAGTTCCATCCCGAGGCGTGCGGCGGACCGCTGGATACCTCGTTCCTTTTTGATAAATTCGTCAGCATGATGCAGGAGGTAAAAGACAATGCCTAAAGACAGCAGTATTAAAAGAGTTCTCGTAATTGGTTCAGGTCCGATCGTGATCGGTCAGGCAGCAGAATTTGACTATGCAGGCACTCAGGCTTGCCGCGCACTGAAGGAGGAAGGACTGGAAGTCATTCTTGTCAACTCCAACCCCGCTACGATCATGACAGACAAAGCAATGGCGGATAAGGTCTATATCGAACCGCTCACCCTTGAAACTGTCAAGCGTATCATTATCAAAGAACAGCCTGATTCACTGCTGTCTACCCTCGGCGGACAGACAGGTCTGACGCTTTCCATGCAGCTTGCAAAGGAAGGCTTCCTGAAAAAGCACAATGTAAAGCTCCTCGGCGCAAAGCCCGAGACCATTGATAAGGCAGAGGACAGACAGATGTTCAAGGATACGATGGAATCCATCGGACAGCCCTGCATCCCGTCAACAGTCGTCAACGACGTTCCTTCTGCGATTGAATTTGCCAATCAGATCGGCTATCCTGTTATCATCCGTCCTGCCTTTACCCTCGGCGGCACAGGCGGCGGCATCGTGAATAACGAGGACGAACTCAGAGAGATCACCGCAAACGGTCTGGAGCTGTCCCCGATCACTCAGGTGCTGGTGGAAAAATGTATCTCAGGCTGGAAAGAGATCGAGTTTGAAGTCGTAAGAGATAAAAAGGGCAATGTCATCACTGTCTGCTCGATGGAAAATGTGGATCCTGTGGGCGTACATACGGGTGACTCTATCGTTATTGCGCCTGCTGTAACGCTTGCGGATAAAGAATATCAGATGCTCCGTTCGGCAGCGCTGGATATCGTATCTGCCCTTGGTGTAGAAGGCGGCTGTAACTGTCAGTTTGCGCTTGAGCCGGAGAGCTTCAAGTATGCCGTGATCGAAGTAAACCCCCGTGTATCCCGTTCCTCTGCGCTTGCTTCCAAGGCAACAGGTTATCCGATCGCAAAGGTCGCTGCAAAGCTCGCTATCGGCTATCAGCTTGACGAGATCCGCAACGCCGTTACGGGTACGACTTACGCTTGCTTTGAGCCGACCATCGACTATGTCGTCGTGAAATTCCCGAAATGGCCTTTCGATAAATTCGTCTATGCAAAGAGAACCCTCGGCACACAGATGAAAGCGACAGGCGAAGTCATGTCCATCGCGCCGACCTTTGAGCAGGCGATGATGAAGGCTGTCAGAGGCGCAGAGATCCGTCATGATACCCTGTCCTCACCGAAATTCGAGGAAATGAGCCTGGAAGACCTGCGCGCGCAGCTCCATGTATGTGATGACGAGCGCATCTTCTGCGTATATGAAGCGCTGAAAAGAGGCATCAGCGTAGACGAGATCCATCAGATCACCATGATCGACGAATGGTTTCTCTATAAGCTGCTGAACCTTTCCGACTGTGAAAAGGAACTGAAAAACGGCGGTCTGACGGAGGAACTGTACTGCAAGGCAAAGAAGATGGGCTTCCTTGACAAGACCATCGAAGCTCTCAGCGGCGATAAGATCAAAAACCCGATGGTTCCTGTCTATAAGATGGTTGATACGTGCGCTGCGGAATTTGCAGCGGAAACACCGTATTTCTACTCTACCTTCGATCAGGATAACGAAGCAGAGAGCTTTATTAAAGAACAGAATTCTCAGAATCAGACCATTATCGTATTCGGCTCAGGACCGATCCGTATCGGTCAGGGCATTGAGTTTGACTACGCATCCGTTCACTGCGTATGGGCGCTGAAAAAAGCAGGCTATGATGTTGTCATTGTCAACAATAACCCCGAAACAGTATCTACCGACTTCGATACCGCCGACAGACTGTATTTTGAGCCGCTGACAAATGAAGACGTTATGGGCATCATCAAGACCGAGAAGCCCTACGGCGTAGTGGTTGCTTTCGGCGGACAGACTGCGATCAAGCTGACAAAATTCCTCAGTGACAGCGGCGTCAACATTCTCGGCACTTCTGCTGACAGCATTGATATGGCAGAAGACAGAGAACGTTTTGACGAACTGCTTGAACTTCATCACGTAAAGCGTCCCGAAGGCTTTACCGTTATGACAACGGAAGAAGCGCTGAACGTTGCCGAAAGGATCGGCTATCCTGTTCTGATGCGTCCTTCCTATGTGCTTGGCGGTCAGAATATGATCATCGCCTTCAACGAGGACGATATCCGCGAATACATGGCGATCATTCTTGCGCAGAATATCGAAAACCCGATCCTGATCGACAAATACCTCTCCGGTACAGAGTTAGAGGTCGATGCGATCTGTGACGGCGAAGAGATCCTCATCCCCGGTATCATGCAGCACGTCGAGCGTGCAGGTATCCATTCGGGAGACTCGATTGCCGTATATCCTGCATGGAACATCAGCGACGAGATGACGCAGAATATCATTACTACCTCCAAAAACTTAGCGGTTTCCCTCAAAACAAAGGGACTGGTCAATATCCAGTACCTGATCTATGAAGGCACGCTGTATGTCATTGAAGTGAATCCCCGTTCTTCCAGAACGATCCCCTATATCAGCAAAGTAACAGGCGTGCCAATGGTCGATCTTGCTACCAGAGCGATGCTCGGAGAAAAGTTGGCAGACATGGGCTACGGTACAGGGCTGTTCAGACGTTCGCCCTATGTGGCAGTAAAAGTGCCGGTTTTCTCCTTTGAAAAGCTCATCAACGTGGATAACCAGCTCGGTCCTGAGATGAAATCCACCGGTGAAGTTCTGGGTATCGCAAATACTCTGGAAGAAGCGCTTTATAAAGGTCTGATCGCAGCAGGCTATAAGATGACAAAGCAGGGCGGCGTGTTCATTACCGTTCGTAACCCCGATAAGAAAGAGATCGGAGATGTTGCGAAGAAGTATGTAGAGCTGGGCTTTACACTCTATGCCACAAAGGGTACTGCGCAGACGCTGCGCAATTACGGTCTGGACGTTATTGAGGTAGACAAGATACACGAAAACGACAAGGAAAACACCCTGACCCTGATCGAGAGCGGCAGGATAAACTATGTGATCTCCACATCCTCCAAGGGCAGAATCCCGACACGTGACAGCGTAAAGATCCGCCGCAAGACCGTAGAGAGAAATATCCCCTGCCTGACCTCTATCGACACCGCTAATGCTCTGGCGGACTCTCTCAAGAGCCGTTATTCCGAATATAGCACAGAACTGGTGGACATCAATGATATGAGAACCACCAAAATGAAACTGCGCTTTACAAAGATGCAGGGCTGCGGCAATGACTATATCTACTTTAACTGCTTCAATCAGAAGATCAATAACCCCGAAGGTCTGAGCGTTCGTTTTGCCGACAGACGCTATGGCATCGGCGGTGACGGCGTGATCCTCATTTGTCCGTCAGATGTAGCAGATGCCAAGATGAAGATGTACAACCGTGACGGCAGCGAAGGAAAGATGTGCGGCAACGGCATCCGCTGCGTCGGAAAATATCTTTTT
>ONYV01000067.1 GCA_900322105.1 uncultured Eubacteriales bacterium
TTACAACTTCAATGTTATCTCTGTATATCCATTCCCACTCCTTGAGATCTGAAAACGTACCGTAAAACCATCAAGCCCATACATAAATAAAAAGTTTTGCTCAAACTTTTTCAAAAGTTTGCAGGGTGCAGGGGCAGAGCCCCTGCCGGGGATGTAGGGGCAGAGCCCCTGCGGTGGAAGTCAGTCTTGACGGAGAAGAAGGGGGATGAGGCATTTGGTGGTGCAGTTTTTGGCGCAGACGGCGAAGTCGGGGCAGTCTTCACATTTATGATAGTCGATGACGGCTAAGTTGTCGGTGACTTTGACAGCGCCGAGGGGACAGACCTTTTCGCATTTTTTGCAGCCGATACAGCCTGCGGTGCAGCTTTTTCGGGTGAGTGCGCCTTTGTCCTTGTTGCTGCAGCCTACCGCTGCCACAGGACGGGAGGGAATGAGAGTGATCAGACGGTTCGGACAGGTGCGTGTGCAGATGCCGCAGCCGATGCATAAACGAGGATCAATGCGCGCAACACCGTTTGACAAACAGATCGCATCCTGCGGACAAGCCTGCTGACAGTCGCCAAAGCCCAGACAGCCGTAGGTGCAGCTGCCTTTTCCGCCGTAAAGGAGCTTTGCGGCTTTGCAGCTTTCAACGCCCTTGTAGTTTACTTTGTCCTGCGTTTTTTCGCAGTCGCCCGAGCAGTGGACAACTGCCGTCTTTTTTTCGGCGGCTGCTGCGGCAACGCCTAACACCTCAGAGAGGGCGTTTGCTGTCTGACTGCCGCCGGGAATGCAAAGATTCACGGGCGTTCCTGCCTTTTCACAAAGTGCCTTGGCATAGCCGTCGCATCCTGCAAAGCCGCAGGCGCCGCAGTTGGCTCCGGGAAGACATTCCCTCACCTTCGGCAGTCTTTCGTCTTCTTTGACTGCCATGAGCTTAGACGCAGCGACCAGAACAGCGCCGCAGATGACGCCGATGATGACAACGGGAATCACCGCTGTCAGAATTGCTTGCAGCATGAGCAGACCTCCTTACGAAAACAGGTTTTCGATCACACCGCCAAAGCCCATGAACGACAGTGACGTGATGGCGGCGGCGATCAGCGTGATAGGCAATCCCTTGAAGCTCTTCGGGATATCGCTGCCTTCCATTGTCGAGCGAACGCCCGAAAACATTACCATTGCCAGCATAAATCCCAGACCGCTGCCAAGGGAATTGGTCATGGCTTCCAAAAACGTATAGCCTTCGTCAATGTTCAGTATCGTTACGCCCAACACGGCGCAGTTTGTGGTGATCAGCGGCAGATAGACGCCGAGAGAACGGTGCAGGGCAGGCATATAACGCTTGAGGATGATCTCGACCAACTGTACGAGGGCAGCGATCACCAAAATAAACACGATCGTTTGCAGATAGCCGAGATCGTGAGGGTTGAGCAGATACATCTGGATCGGCCATGTGGCAGCAGTCGCCATCAGCATGACGAAAATGACCGCAAGGCTCATGCCGAATGCAGGTTTCAGGTTTTTGGACACGCCTAAAAACGGACAGATGCCAAGAAATTTTGAAAGTACATAGTTATTGATAAACACTGCCGAAAGAAGGATAATGACGAGCTTTGTCATGGAGCCTTTTCCTCCTTTCGGTCGGTGCAGGCGGCTTTATGGCAGACCTCAGCCTGCGGACAGCCCTCACATCCAAATTCCGTTTTCTTCGGCTTATGCTTGCCGAAACGGTTGACAGCGGCGATCAGCAGACCGAATACGAAAAATCCACCGGGCGCCATAGTCAGAACAGAAATTTTGAAATCCGACAGCACAGGGATCGTCATACCGCAGAAAGTTCCGTTTCCGAACACTTCACGAATGGTCGCCATCAAAAACAGCGCCAGCGTAAAGCCTGTGCCCATTCCAAGGGCGTCTATTGCGGAATCCCAGACTTTATTTTTGCCGGCAAACATTTCCGCTCTGCCGAGGATGATGCAGTTGACGACGATCAGCGGCAGGTAAATGCCGAGAGAATCGTTGAGTGACGGCGCATAGGCTTTGACGATCATCTGCACAGCCGTTACCAATCCTGCGATCAACACGATATAGCAGGGAATGCGCACCTTGTCAGGGATAACGTTTCTGAGAGCGGAGATGAGGATATTGGAAAACAGCAGCACAATGGTCGCCGCTGCGCCCATGCCTAAGGCATTCAGCACGCCTGTTGAAGTCGCAAGAGTAGGGCAGGTGCCGAGTACCAGCACCAGAACAGGGTTTTCTCTGATAATGCCCTTTGTGTAGTTGTTCAGCGTGTTCATGCTCCTGCCTCCTTTATGAGTTCATAGGCCTGCAGCGCTGACGAAACGCCTGTTTTGACGGCTTTGGAAGAAATGGTAGCGCCTGTGACGGTGTCTACCTGTTCAACGGTATTTTTGCTGATACCGATAAATTTGTCACGGTAGCCGCTGCTGTTGTCGACTGCCTTTGTGCCGACGCCGCTGGTTTCGCTGTGGGAGAGTATTTTGACGGCTTCGATCGTGCCGTCTGTATGAATGCCGCAGATCAGTCGTACTGTGCCGCCGTAGCCTTTGGACTGCGTCAGCACGACATATCCGCTTCCGTTGTCGCCTTTGTAGATCTCCGTGACCCCTTCGGGAAGATCGCTTACAGTAACGGCTTCAAAACTTTTTGCGTTTTTCAGCACTTCGCTTCTTGCCGCTGCTGCCGCCGCTTCTTCCGCTTTGACGATCACAGGCAGTGTCAGCTCATTGACAAACGCCAACAGCATGGTGACGGCAAGACAGATGGATGCAAGCACTATGACCGGTTTGAAGATGTCCTTCATCATGTCTTGACCCCTCCTGTCAGCGGTTTGTTCCTTGTCAGCTTTGCAATATAAGGTGTGAAGATGTTCATCAGCAGGATCGCAAACGAAACGCCTTCGGGCAGATTGCCGTAAAAACGGATAAGACTTGTGATCAGACCACAGCCGATGCCGAAAATGACTTTGCCCCACTTGGTGTTGGGCGTGGTGCTGTAATCGGTCGCCATAAAGACTGCGCCGAGCATCAGACCGCCCGACATGAGCTGATAGAGCGCATCCTTTCCGCATATCAGCGACATCAGCGCAACGGTTCCTAAAAAGACAACAGGCGTATGCCATGTGATGACACGGCGTATGACCAGATAAATACCGCCGATCAGCAGCGCAAGCGCACACGTTTCTCCGATGCACCCTGCGTGTTTTCCCAAAAACAGATCAAGATAGGACGGTATCATGGAAGCCGTGCCTTTTGCTGCGGCGACAAGAGGCGTTGCCGAGGATATCGCATCAGGCATTTTCGCCGTAAAGGGTGCGACCCAGTTTGTCATGGTTTCCGAAAAAGCGACCATCATGACGATGCGTCCCACGATCGCAGGATTGGCAAAGTTTTGACCGATGCCGCCGAAAAGCTGCTTTGTCACAACGATCGCCACAACAGAACCGATCAGCGCCTGCCATAAAGGAATGCTGACAGGCAGATTGTAAGCTAAAAGCAGTCCTGTGACAACAGCGGACAGATCACCGATGGTGCTTTCTTTTTTGCAGACTCTTTCAAACAGATATTCCGACAAAACACAGGTGCAGACGCAGACGCCGATGACGAGCAGCGTCCTCGGACCGAAAAGGAACACCGAAGCGATCCCTGCCGGTATCAAAGCGATGATGACATCCAGCATGATCCTGCGCGTGGTTCTCTTTGTAAAAAAATGCGGTGAAACTTCCGAGATCAGCTTGCTCATTTGTCCGCCTCCTTTCTCTGCTTGGACTGAGACTTTTCCTTTTGCTGTGAAAACAGATATTCTTTCAGTTTGCCTTTGCCGAGGATGTTTGTCTGTACCAGCGGACGGTGCGCAGGGCAGACGTAGGCGCAGCAGCCGCATTCCATGCAAAGGTCAACACACAGCTTTTCAAGAGAGGCACCGTCAGATGCTTTCACTGCCCTTGCGATCGCTCTCGGATCTAAGCGGAACGGACAGTGCGCAGCGCACGCGCCGCATCCGATACAAGCAGTGGTCTTTGGCGGAGCGGCTTCTTTTTCGTCCATAAAGATCAGTGCATTGGTGTTTTTCAGAACAGGCTCGTCCATTGTAGGAACAGTAATGCCCATCATAGGACCGCCGTAGAGGATCTTTGACGGCTCTGCTTTCAGACCGCCCGACGCTTCGATCACGTCACGGATTGACATTCCGATCGGCACGATGACATTTTTTGGGCTTTTCACTGCCGAACCGTCGATCGTGATGCATTTTTCGATCAGCGGAACGCCGTTTTCGAGATACTCTGCAATAAATGCAAGCGTTGTGATATTGATGACGATCACGCCGACATCCAGCGGCAGACCGCCTTTCGGGATCAGCCTGCCTGTTGTGTGATAGACAAGCACCTTTTCACCGCCTTGCGGATAAACAGACGGCAGGATATGCACGCTCACTCCCTCTGTTTTGTCCGCAAGCGCTTTCATTTTCTCAATGGCTTCCTGCTTATTGCTTTCAATGCCGATAATGAACTTTTGTATTCCCATATACTTTTTCAGCGCTTCGATCCCTTTGAACACATATTCGCTCTTGTCAAGCATGGTGCGGGTGTCGGAGGTGATATACGGCTCACATTCTGCGGCATTGATGATGACCCTTTCGACGGACTTCAGGTTAAAGACATTCAGCTTGACAAAGCTCGGAAATCCTGCGCCGCCAAGTCCCACAGCGCCGCTTTCCTTTACTGCCTGCACAAAGCTCTCGAAATCACTGACCTTCGGCTTCGACAGTTTTTCGTACATTTCTTGTTTGCCGTCAGCAGCGATCAACACACAAGACACCTTGACTCCTCTTGAATTCATCATTTCACCGATCTGCCGCACTTCTCCCGAAACGCTTGCATGGATGTTGGCGGACATAAAGCCGTCTACCCTGCCGATGAGCTGACCGACCTTTACGTTGTCGCCCTTTTGGATCACGACCTGCGCTTCTTTTCCGATATGCATCGACATAGGAATGGTGACCGTTTTCGGGATCGGCAGACGGATGGGCGCAATGTCTGCCGTAAACTTTTTATGAGGCAGTCTGATGCCCTGCATCCTGTTAAAAATGCCGTTGATCTTCATATATAATCATCTACCCCTTGTATCAATAACGAACTAAACACAGACTATTATTATACTACAAAATTCGACGTTTACCAATAGTATAAGCGACTATTTTTCAGCGGAATTTTTATGCATACTCGTCAAAATGTTCTTCTGATGGAAAATGGCAGCAAAGACAAGAAGGTCTGATAGACAGGTTTTTGCAAACTCCTGCGGTGACAGTTGAACTTTTTGGGGAAATGTGGTATATTATAAAACGGGTGGTAAAAATGATGTCAAAAAAGAGGACCCTCGTATCGCTGATCCTGAATATTTTCATTTTTATTTCGACAACGATCGTTATTATCAGCCACTTTTTTGAAGAACCGGGTGTGCTGATACGCCACGGCTACGAAACGTTCCGCTTTTTTACAACGGATTCCAACGTCTTGGCGGCGATCTGTTCCCTGATCGTTGCCGTGAACGATATCTGCCTTCTTGCCAAAAAAACAGACAGATTGTCGTTCCCTGCGGTGATGCTGAAATATATCGGTACGGTTTCGGTGATGCTGACCTTCTGCACGACGATGTTTTTTCTGGTACCGCTCTTCGGCACGTCCATCATCATGGGAAAATATGCGATCGTGCATATCCTGACGCCGCTGCTGTCGCTTGTCACCTTTGCTGTCGTGGAAAATATCTACACGATCCGTTTTCGTTTCGTGTGGCTGGGGATGATCCCGATGGCGCTGTACGGCGCAGTCTACCTGACGGAGGTCGTCTTTATCGGTGAGCAAAACGGCGGCTGGCGGGATTTCTATTCTTTCAATCAGGGAGGAAGGTGGTATGTGACGCTGATCGTTATGTTAGCGGCGGTATTCGTGATCGCTTTGCTGGTCGCTCTGTTTCATAATCAGATGGCAAAGAAAAACGAGGCGGCGCAAAAAACACGTTCGGATAAAACAGCGTGAGCATGAAGAAATTCGCTCTGTATGCTGCGCTGACAGGATATTATAATGTATGCTTTATTCTTTCAGAGGTGAAATCACATGATGTCAAAAACAAAAACCATTATTTCTCTGATCGTCAACCTGCTGATCTTTGTTATCACGGTTGTCGTGTTTATCTCCTACTTTTTTACCGAACCGAATATCCTGATCAAAACAGGCTGGGAATCACTGAAATACTTCACGACGGATTCCAATCTCTTGGTCGCTGTTGCTTCTTTGGTGGTGGCGATCTGTGAGATACGTATGCTCAAAGGCGACCTCAAAACGCTCCCGAGAGCGGCGGTGATGTTCAAATTCATCGGCTCTGCCTGTGTGATGATGACGTTCGGCGCTACGATGCTGTTTTTGATGCCGCACTACGGCACGATGGTCATCAGCGGCGGCTTGTTCATCGTTCATGTCAGCACACCGCTGA
>ONYV01000156.1 GCA_900322105.1 uncultured Eubacteriales bacterium
CGCATCTCAGCCAAAAATGCAGGGGTACATTGCAGGAGCAGGAGAGGTAGTGGAGGAAAAGATCGCTCATACGTTACAGGAAAACTTTATGCCCTATGCGATGAGCATCATTCTTTCCCGCGCGATACCTGAGATCGACGGTTTCAAGCCGTCACACCGCAAACTGCTGTATACGATGTACAAGATGGGACTGCTTGGCAGCACCAGAACGAAGTCCGCCAACATCGTCGGACAGACCATGAAGCTGAATCCGCACGGCGACGCTGCGATCTATGATACGATGGTACGTCTGAGCAGAGGATATGAAGCGCTGCTGCATCCCTTTGTGGACTCCAAGGGAAACTTCGGAAAATCTTACAGCAGAGATATGGCGTGGGCGGCGTCCCGATATACGGAAGCAAAGTTAGATCCGATCTGTGCGGAGCTTTTCGGAGATATTGATAAGGACACGGTGGATTTTGTCGACAACTATGACAATACCATGAAAGAACCTTCCCTTTTGCCTGCGGCGTTTCCGTCCGTTCTGGTGAATGCGAATACGGGTATTGCCGTCGGCATGGCAAGCTCTATCTGCTCTTTTAATTTGGAAGAAGTCTGCCGCAGTACGATCGGTCTGCTGAAAGACCCCGATTTTGACATTCTGTCCGTCATGCCTGCGCCTGATTTTGTGGGCGGCGCGCAGATCATCTATGACCGTCAGGCGATGGAAAACGTCTACCGCACAGGCAGAGGCAGCATCCGTTTGAGAGGACGCTACCTTTACGATAAGACGGCAAACTGTATTGATATTCTGAGCATCCCTCAGACAACGACCTGCGAAGCGATTATCGAAAAGATCATCGATCTTGTCAAGCAGGGCAAGATACGTGAAATCTCGGATATCCGTGACGAAACGGGTCTGGACGGTCTGAAGATCACCATCGACCTCAAGCGACAGACAAATCCTGAAAAGCTGATGCAGAAGCTCTATAAGATGACGCCGCTTGAGGACAGTTTTTCTTGCAACTTTAACGTGCTGATCGCAGGTACGCCGAGGGTGTTGGGCGTGCGTGATCTGCTCAATGAATGGTCGGCGTTCCGTATCGAATGTGTTCGCCGCAGGACGTATTTTGATCTGCATAAAAAGCAGGACAGACTGCACCTTTTGCAAGGACTTGAAAAAATACTGCTCGATATCGACAAAGCCATCCGCATCATCCGCAGCACGGAAGAAGAAAGCATGGTCGTGCCGAATCTGATGACAGGCTTTGATATTGACGAGATACAGGCAGAATACGTGGCGGAGATCAAGCTGCGGCATTTGAACAGAGAATATATCCTGAAACAGACCAATGATATCAGTCAGTTGGAAAAGGATATTGCAGAGTTAGAGTCGATCCTTGGCAGTACCAAAAAGATCAAGAATATCATCATCAAGGAACTGGAGAATATCATCAAGAAATATGCCCAGCCGAGAAAAAGTATGCTGATCTTTGCCGATTCCGTGGAGGAAGAAGAGATCGAGGATGAGATACCCGATTATGCCGTGCATCTGTTCTTTACAAAGGAAGGCTACTTCAAAAAGATCACCCCCTTGTCGCTGAGGATGGGGGGCGAACAGAAGCTGAAAGAGGGAGATGCGGTCGCTCAGCACATCGAAACGACCAATAACACCGATCTGATCTTTTTCACAGACTGTCAGCAGGCATATAAGACCAAGCTGCCGCAGTTTGCCGACACAAAGGCAAGCATTTTGGGAGAATATATCCCGTCAAAGTTAGAGTTTGACGAAGGCGAGAATGCTGTATATATGATCGCAACGAAGAAATACGAAGGTTTTGTATTCTTTGTGTTTGAAAGCGGCAAGATCGCAAAAGTCGCTTTGGAAGCCTATGCGACAAAAACCAACCGTAAAAAGCTGACGGGCGCTTATTCCGATAAGGAAAAATTAGCGGCTATTGTATATGCCGAAAACGATGAAACAGATATCCTGCTGAGATCCTCGTCAGGGAGGATGCTGCTGTTCAGATCGTCAGAACTTACCACAAAGACGTCCAGAAATACACAGGGCGTTGCGGTGATGAAGCTGAAAAAGGGTCATCGGGTGATCTCTGCCGAAGTGTATGAGGAAGGGATGCTGTCAAACTCCGAACGCTACCGCAGCAAGACGTTCCCGACGATGGGACAGCTTCCGAAAGCGGGAGATGCGGGAGAACAGATCTCTTTTTCATAAATCGTGCTGACTTGACGAAAAAAAAGTCGCTGCAGGGTTGATTTTATCAAAAGTTTATGGTATGATAGATAAGTATTGTTAAGCAATAGTTACAATTTAGGAGGATTTCTAATATGGGAGTTTGGGAAATTATCATTGGCATGCTTGTATTGCTGTTGTCGGTCGTTATGATCATCGTGATCATTCTGCAGGAGGGACATGATGCAGGTCTCGGAACGATTACGGGCGGTGCCGATTCATTTATGAAGCGTGGAAAGGCTAAGACTGCTGATGCTTTATTCGCTAAGGTCACTAAGATCGTTGCGATCGGCTTTTTCGTGCTGGTCGTTGTTCTGAATGCGATCTCTTATTTTGGCGGTAAGAACAGCTCAGGCAGCAGCACTTCGATCATTACAGGCGAATCAAGCGTAGCTCAGGACGATACATCCGCTGAAGAAAGCGCACAGGCAAGCGAGGGTTCCGCAACAGAATCAAGTGAAGCATCTGCAACAGAGTCCGGCGTGACTTCCACAACAGAATCCGGCGTCACTTCCACAACAGAATCCAGCGTGACTTCTGCAACAGAGTCCAGCGCCACTTCCACAACAGAATCAAGCGTCACTTCCACAACAGAGTCAAGCGTCACTTCTGCAACAGAATCCAGTGCCGCAGTGACATCTGATGCTGATACAAGCAGTGGAGAAACGACTGAGTGATATCAAGCCCCGATACGATAGAATAATCAAAACTGCATCTTCAATGTATTCGTGCATTGAAGATGTTTTTTGTTAAGGAGGAAAGCCCATGCCGCTGCCATTTGAAATACCCGATCATGTAAAACATCTGATACAAAAGCTCCGTCGGGCAGGCTACACAGCCTATGCGGTAGGCGGCTGTGTGAGGGACAGCCTGCTTGGTTCTGTTCCGAATGACTGGGATATCTGTACCTCATCAACGCCGCTGGAAACGCTTTCAGCATTACAGGCGGTCAATATCATTGAAAACGGCATGAAACACGGCACGGTTACGGTGAGAGTTGACGGAGAAAACTATGAAATAACGACTTTCCGAACAGACGGAGATTATCTTGATAACAGACACCCCGAAAGTGTGACGTTTGTAAGAAATTTGAGGGAAGATTTGGCAAGACGTGATTTTACCATGAATGCCCTTGCATACAGTAAAAAGAGGGGAATACAAGATTATTTTGACGGCTTGACGGATATAAAAAATGGTATTATCAGATGTGTAGGCAGCCCCGACAGGAGATTTGGGGAAGATTCATTGAGAATATTAAGAGCATTGAGATTTTCAAGCGTGCTTGGATTTGAGATAGAAACAAAGACCGCAAAAAGCATACATAAAAATGCCTATTTGCTTAAAAATATATCTGTTGAAAGAATAATGAGCGAGTTTGTAAAGATATTGTGCGGACAAAATGCAGAAAAAGTTTTGCTGCATTACGGAGATGTAGTGGGAGAGATATTGCCCGAAGTAAGAAAAATGATAGGATTTGAACAGAGAAACCCTCATCATATATATGACGTGTGGACACATACTGTAAAGGCGATAAGCTTTATAGATAACGACAGACTTCTCAGGCTTGCGGCGCTGTTCCACGACTTTGGCAAGCCCGACTGCTTTACAGAGGACGAATTCGGAACGGCGCATTTTCACGGACACCCGAAGCGCAGCGCAGAGC
>ONYV01000038.1 GCA_900322105.1 uncultured Eubacteriales bacterium
CCCGATTCTTCATAACCGATGGTATTGGCGCAAACAGCGTCGCTTGCCGCAAACAGATAGGAGGAATCCACACCGCCTGACAGGAAAGATTCCTTGTAGGGCAGCTGATCGTCCGCACGTTCTTCATCCAGTATCTCTTCAACGGTCTGCTGTATCTCTCTGCTCCAATCTTCTGCATTTTTGGTCATATCAGGCTCAAAAACAGGCCGCCAGTAGCAGTTCAGCTTCACGCTTTTTCCGTCCCATTCGGCATAGTGACCGGGCATCAGCTTATAGACCCCCTCATAGAAGGTATCGCTGCCGATGGGATAGCCGTAAAAGAGATACTGCTGCAGCATCACACGGTTGAGCTTTTTCTCAAAGCCTTCTTTACTGACGATCTCATTGATATCGCCTGAACATACAAATTCACCGCCGATCACCGCATAGAACATCTGTTTCTGACCCACCTGATCACGAACGCAGTAGATCTTTTTCTGCTCCTTGTCAAAAAGCGCAAAGGCAAACATACCGTAGAGATGCTCCATCATCGAAAGCTGCCATGTTTCATAGGCTTTCACAAGGATCCTTGCTTCCCTTTCTTCTCTGCTCAGATCCGCAGGGATCGAAAGCTCCTCACATAGTTTTTTGTAGTTGCGGATATAACCGCTGTAATAGCGAATCTCAACCTTATTGTCCGAATAATTCATTCTGCATTCCTTCTTTGTCAGTTTTTTATCAATTATAGCACCAATGCTTGTCAAGTTCAATCGTTATTTTTATCAATAACAAGACTTTCGGATGTGCCGGCTGTCGTAAAAATATAGAAAATATTCAGTATTCATCAGCGCCTGCCGTTTCTGCTGCCCAGACGGTAAAATACAAAGGCGACCGCAGAAACGGCAACACAAGAGCCGAAAATACATAAAAACACGACCTGCGTGACAGGAAATGACTGTTCCTTGACGATCACGAGCGGTTCATCGGAAACCGCCGTTTCTTCCCCGGTCGTTTCAGAAACAGCGTCGGATGTGTTTTCCTGAACGGATGATGATTCAGAAGCAGTTTCTTTCACTCGTGACATTTTTGCAGAGACTTCTGCTTTTGAGGAAACAGACCGCTCCGGCTGTGCCGGTGTTTCCGATGACGTAAGCTCTGCCTTTTCAGGCTCAATGTACAGCGCAGGCGTATCGGAAACGCTCATCCATTCTTCCCCTATGTCGCAGGCTGTGCAGTCAACGACCGAAAACTCAAGTCCTGACACATCGCTCCCGTTCCTTTGAAATCGGAACGTCACTTCACATTGTCGTTTCGGATGCTCCGAGCATGACATCACGACCCAGATCACTTCTCCGTCATCATTATATTGAAAAATATCTTCCTCTGCTTTATCCGATAAATCGACCGATCGAAGCGAGAGCACATCCCTTTGATATGTCAGCCCGAACCGCACTGCGCCGACAGGTGCATCTGCGCTGAGTGCTGCGCCGACTGACAGACTGCCGCCCGAAGTTATTTTATTTGTACGAAGCCGCAGACTAAGCTCGCCTGCGGCAAATGCCCCTATGCCCGCAGCAAGCCTTATCACAAGCAGAACCGATATCCACAAAACCGCTTTCTTTCTCACATTTCTACTCTCCGATCCTGTTTTTCCGACATTACGATCTTTTTTTATTTTACCATACTTTCCCGTCTTTGTCACTATCCTATCTTTTATTAACGGAGATCCATTTTGT
Organism: uncultured Eubacteriales bacterium; assembly: GCA_900322105.1. Lineage (GTDB taxonomy): Bacteria > Bacillota > Clostridia > Oscillospirales > Acutalibacteraceae > UBA1213. Next base: position 1,716 of record ONYV01000038.1, read on the forward strand.
TAGAACAGATACATAAAAAGACTCTCCCCTTATCAACTGTTGTCTTGCCATTCTGCATAATGATACAGAAAAATCTGTATGCTATCATTCACTGCATCAGATATGATGACCGCCCTGATCTTGCTGAAAACACCATCATGCCTTCGACACTTTCTTCATTTTTGAGAGTAAATTCTTCTTTTTTCGCCAAATAGGTTAGTGACAATCGAAAGCCAATATGCTAAAATTTGTTAGGAAACAGGCATAAATGTCTTAATTTGGCGAATTTTACCATATTTGCACAACATTGTATTTGATGAATATTTTATCTATTAAGGCTGATAACATTATGAAACGATTGCAACACGGTTTTCTCCGAGAACTTCTGCTGCCAAAGATCAGCAGTGAACTGGCTGAAGATCTTGACAGACTCAATATCAACAGTATTCTCGTCATTATGATCTTCACAATCGTCATTGAGGTGCTGGGAATGATCCCGCTGGGATTCTATATAAGCGATAAAGCCCGTTTGATGCGTATTCTCTTTTCGTTCACATACTGTGTCACGGTCTGCGGCATCGGAGTTGTGCTTTGCCTGATCGTCCGAAAAAAAGAGCATCTGAACCACCGCGCGATCATATGGTCGATCTTTACAGGCGCTGTCCTGCTGATCGGATGGGGTATGTACATTTCTTACAGTCACTATGTGTACAATGAACAGATCATCACTTTTTACTGCGTGATCTGTATCATTGCATCCTTTGTCAACCTCCATCCGCTGCACAGCCTTTGTCTGATCTTCGGGTCATTTTGTATCTATTATTTTACTCTGTATTCCTTCGACAATGCCGCTTCCATCGACCTTTTCAACTTTTTCTCTTTCGGTCTGCTGCTGACGGCGACGTCGATCGGAAAATACCACACTTCCCTTCAGCAGCTCAAGGACAAAAGAGAAATTCGCCGTCTGAACGATTCTCTGAAAAAGGACATCATCTCCGCTTCCGATCAGGTCACAAAAAAAGAACTGGAGCTTTCCAATATGAAAATACGCATGATGCAGCAGCAGGTCTCTCCTCACTTCATCTTCAATGCGCTGGGCATCATCAAGTCCCTGATCTGGGAAGACAGAGAAAAAGCAGAAGACAGCGTCACAGAGTTTTCTCTCTATCTGCGCCGCAACATCGAAGCGCTGCGCTCCTCTGAAATGATCCTGTTCAGCAAAGAACTGGAGCATATCAACGCTTTTCTTGCAATCGAAAAGGCAGACGAAACGGTTGACCTGACAGTAGAGTATGATCTTCAGACAAAGGATTTTTATGTTCCTCCCCTGTCTGTCGAGCCGATCGTGGAAAATGCGGTGATCCACGGCGTAAGCAAGCGTGAAAGCGGCGCTCTCATCCGCATTTGTACGCTGGAACTCCCAACAGAATACCACATCATCATCTCGGACAACGGCGCAGGCTTTGAACGTTCCGAGCATAAAAGCGGTGTCGGCATTGAAAATGTCCGCACCCGTCTGAAATATCAATGCGGCGGAAATCTGTCGATACAATCCGGTCACTCAGGTACGACCGTCACTATCACGATCCCAAAAACGGAGGTTCAGCATGAACATACTGATCTTAGATGACAAAATGCTGCTTGTCAAGGATACGATACGGGATATCAACAAGATCCTGCCCGATGCGGAATGCTTCGGCTTTCACAGAGAGTCCGACGCGCTCTCTTTTGCCGAAACACATCCGATCGACGTAGCGCTGCTGGATATCCATATGCCGAACAAAAACGGCATCACCGTCGCCAAAGAATTAAGACAGCTGCACCCAAGAGTCAACATCATTTTTCTGACGGCTTACCCTGAATATGCGCTCGATTCCTACAAGGTCTACTGCAGCGACTTTCTGGTCAAGCCCTTGAACCGCAGTCAGCTGAAAAAGTCCTTTGAAAACCTGCGCTACCCGATCCGAAGCAGCCTATCTTCTTCCAAGGGAAAATACAATATTTCCGTTCTCGGTTCCAAGATCAAGCAGAACAGGAACGCTCAGGGACTGACTGCCGAAGCGCTTGCTGAGAGGTTAGATGTTTCCGTGCAAACGATCTATCGCTGGGAATCGGGTGAAAGAAAACCGGATTCCGCCAATCTTGTCCGCCTTGCCAACACTCTCGGGATCGGTCTTGACGAACTGATATCCGAAAAATGATAAACACTATAACAGGGAGGATCCTATCATGTCTACAGAAACGGAAAACACCAACACCATCCGTCTCACCTGCAAAAACTGCGGTTTAGAAGAAGGCGTTGGCATTTTGTCGAAAGGAGAAGCCAGAAAAAACGGCTATAACGATACGAGCAAGTACATCTGTTACGGAAAATGTCAAAGATGCGCTGCTCTTTATATGATCCATCTGCCTACAAAGATCTATCATCAGCTAAGCACAGCGGCAAAATAAAACGCTTCTGTCGCAGGAAAACTTCACCTGCTGACAGAAGCCTTCTTTTTGGATCGCCATGTGTTTTCATCGCTTGATGCCGATCGTTTTTTTGATTCAGCCTTCAAAAGAAATGACCTGATAGGAACGGTCAGATTCAAAAGCGTCTGAAATACCCTCGCTGACAAGCAGTCTGCCGTCATCGGTTTGCAGGATCATGTCAAACTCATCACGGTGACTGCGCCAATACGCTGCCGCCTTTTGTTCACCTGATACAAAACAGGCGGTCGAAAGAGCGTCTGCCAGCGTGCCGTCTTTGCTGACGATCGTCACGGATGTCAGACCGCTTTTAGCGGGATATCCTGTTTTGGGATCCATGATATGATGATAGGTCTTGCCGCTTTCATCCTGAAAGTACCGTTCATAGCCGCCCGAGGTGATGACCGCCTGATCGGAACAATGAAGGATGCCGAGCAGATAACGGTTATCATCGGGATGTTCGGGGTCTGTCACACCGCATTTCCATGCGCTGCCGTCCTCTTTGGTACGAAAACAGTGGACATTTCCGCCAAGCGACACCAGCCCCGATATCATTCCTTTTTTTTCAAAGATCTCCATGATCCTTGAACTTGCATAGCCCTTTGCGATCCCTCCGAAATCAATGCCCTGCTCCGCTCCCAGCGTCAGGGTATTGCCGTTTATTTTCAGTTTGTCACTTCCCGACTCACTAATGACCCTTTCGATCTCTTTTGCATCGGGTACGGCAGGATGATCTCCCGTAAAGCCCCAAAGCTCCATCAGCGGATAGATCGTGATATCATAAGCGCCGCCTGTGCTGTCATATATTTCAAGAGAACGCTCTGTCAGATACTTCACATCCTCTGACATCACTCCTCCGCCGTTTCGGTTGAGCTTCGTTACTTCGCTTTCCTCACTTCCTACCGACAACAGCGCATCGAGCCGCTCTATTTCCGCTGCCGCCTCATCCACCGCTGCCTTCGCGTCCACCCCTGTTGCGCGGATCATCATCACCGTATCCATCGCAAACAGTTCCCTGCTCTCTGTTGTCACGGCACGATCTGACACGCTCTGCTTGTCTGAGGTTTCAGAAGGCTCTGTTTTTCCGTTATTCCCTGCACAGCCCGAACACAGCAGCATACACACAAGCAGCAGCGTCAACAGTTTGTTTCCTGCCCTCATTTCTTTTTTCCTCCTTCAAACAATCTGTCCGGAAGTCTGCGGTTCAGCTCATAGCCCAAAAATCCGATCAGCGTTCCCGAGAGCATCCCCGTAAACCACAGCACACACAGATACCATCCGATCCCTGCCGTATTCATCAGCACCATCGCCGTCACGATCTGTCCGATATTGTGCGCCACACCTCCTGCAATACTCACTGTAACAGGGCGCAGTCCGGCAAGCTGCTTCAAAAGGATCATCACCACACAAGAGAGCATTCCTCCGACAAAGCTGTAGGCAAAAGAATACACGCCGCCAAACAACATGGCGACCAGTCCGATCCTTAAAAAATTGATGAGCAGCGCAGGAACGTTTCCCATCTTATACAGTGCCATCAGCACCACGATATTAGTAATGCCCAGCTTCATTCCCGGAAACGCAAAAAAATTGGGGATCCTTGCTTCCACGTAGCTGAAGATCAGCGCCAAGGCGATCATCAGACCATATACCGCCACCCGGCGTGAGCGGACTCTATCTTTCAGTTTCATCATATCACTTCACATATGCGTCAATATCACTGCCGCTCGATTCGGCATTCTTTGAGGTTATCTCTGCCACTAACTTATGCGGCAGACAGATGATCGACTGTCCCTCTTTGCTGATACGTCCTGTTTTGATGCAAAGACCGTCGGGGCAGTCGGCTTCTTCGATCCATGCTTCGCCCGACTGTATCACAAGCACGTTGCTGCCGTTGTTTGCGCCCTTCAGCGTAACTCTTCTGTTTTCAGAAAGCGAGTATCGGTATTTTACCGCACCGTCTACCCTCACCTCTACCGTTCTTCCGTCCCGTGAAAACAGCAGTACACCCACCATCAGCAGCAAGCCTGAGAGCAGCAAAGAACCGATCACGATCAGATCCTTTCGGATCGTTTTTTCAGTTTTCTTCATCAGTTTTCCGCTCCTCTCTGTGTTGTTATCGTCGGACATTCATTCGAGTTAGTTTAATTAAACCACGCTAAATTATATCAGTTGTCCTGCTTTTTGTCAAGCATTGCAAAATAAGCAACATAAATATCCCATTACCTGCATTTCATTTTTCTTTCGTTCAATATGCTGAACTGCTTGCTATTATGTCGGTTATGTGTTAGAATACTCATTGTTGGAGTAAAAGTGAAAAGGAGAATCTTTACCAATGGCGGCTAAAAAAATCTCTTCCAAATCCAAAAAGGTACTTACATCTGTTTTTTCTGTTCTCTGCGCTGTATTGCTGTGTCTCGGGGGACTGTTCGCTTATTATGCCTATCAGAGTTCCCCTGCCGTTCCGGCTTTGTCCCGATCCTCAGAAAACAGCTCATCCAATGCTAATTCTTCAAATATCGTTGCTCCTGCTCCGGCTCGCTCCAATACCGAAAACACTGTCGTCATTACCCTGCAGTTCGGAAGTCAGTTTGAGAAGATCACCTCAGGCATGATTGCTTCCTGGCAAAGCAAGGATGCAAACGGCAAGACCGTCTGGAACGGATCCGCTCTCAGCAAATATGCAAAAGGGTTGGCGGAAAAATACAGCAATTTCACTCCCTATGTATCGTTTTCCGATCACAACGGTGAGGAATGCAGCGTTATCAACAAAAGCACCGGATGGCTCCTTGACGAAAGCAAGACCGCAGACTATCTGAAAAAAATCATCTCCGATCATACACAGGGCAATATCATCATGACCGACAGAAAAGCGGACACCGCTGCTCTTTGGACGAGGATCGCCGCCGATTATGATATTGCAAAGGCGCAAAACGGCAAAGCGTATATTGAAGTCAGCATAGACGATCAGTATATGTGGGTCATTCAAAACGGCTCTGTGATCGCAGAATCTCCCGTCATTACAGGCAATCCCTACACAGGACACGATACCCCCATCGGCTCATACTTCATCTCATCAAAAGAATCCCCTGCAGTACTCTACGGTGAGGACTATGAGACCGAGGTTTCCTACTGGATGGGCTTTAACTATGATATCGGTTTTCATGACGCTGTGTGGCAGTATTACTTTGGCGGCGATGCATACTACTACAACGGTTCTCACGGCTGTGTCAACCTGCCGCTCGATTTTGCCGAAAAACTCTTCTCCCTGACTTACCTCTATATGCCTGTTTACGTCCATTGAACACTTTGTGCGGTGTTGCCTAAACTCAGATACGCAAAAACAGCAAGCGATCTTTTCGCCTGCTGCTTTTTTTATTTGCTCTGTTTTCTTTTGCCCTTTTTCAACTTGTTTGAGAGTCTGACCTGAAAGAGCAGTCCGTCATTTTGCGGAATAGCGGAGATCGTACCGTTATGAAGATCTACGATCCTTTTTGCAATACTTAATCCGATCCCGTGACCGCCTGTTTTAGAGGTACGGGATGCATCCGTTCGGTAAAACCTGTCAAACAAATGTGTAAAATCTGCCTGCGGATCGATCTCACAGGTATTATAAAACGTCATTGTCGTGTAGCGCTGACCGACCGTCAGTCCGATCCTGACCACACCGCCGTCACTGACATATTTTGATGCATTTTCTGTCAGCACAGATACCAACCGCTCGATCTGCGCATGGTTGCCGTTGAAGGAAACACCCTCTTTCACATCCTTTTCAAACGTACAGTTTTTGTTTTTCAGCACCTCTTCAAAAGAGTCTGCCGTTTTTATCATAATGCCGCTGAGATCGAGTGTTTCTATATCGGTAACGGTGTCTACCTCTTCCAGACGGTTCAGCGTCAGAAGTTCATTGACAAGCTCGCTGATCCTTGTCACCTGCG